>CAYSXF010000040.1:0-12371 GCA_964434815.1 uncultured Lentisphaeraceae bacterium | reverse complement strand
GCTGGAGACCAGACACAGTTTATGAGCCACACCCTTGAAGGCATCCGCCCAGGCGTGCATCCGCTCCTCGAAAAGCCGGCGCCTGGGATCGCCCACCGGCGGACCCGCGCCTTCTTCACCTCGGGACGCCGAAACCAGGTGCAGGTAGCAGATGTCCAGTTCCTTCATCTGCGGGATGCCGCTCTTGCCAAGAGCTTCTACGAACTTCAGGTATCGCTTGTGATACTCCGGATGGTAGATGTCCAGGTTGACGACTTGGAACGGAATCGACTTGTTCGGCTTTTCTTCGATCAGCGGGATGCCGTAGCTCTTGAGCCAAAGCGGGGCTGTGCCGGCGTCTGTTTTCCTGATGGTCCGGTCCTGCATGCTCTGGAAATAGCGGGTCTCCCAGACGGACGCTCCCAGCCCAAGCTTGACGGCGTATTTGCCGTTCTCGCTCTCCTTGAGGATATCCTGACGCAGGCCTCGGAAATCGAAGACGCCCTCCGTGGGCTCGGTCTCCCGCCACGAGGCATGCACTGCGTGTTGGATGCGGCCGGGAAACTCTGCGGAAACCAGTTTCGGGCTGATCTGGACACCGCTGTAATGCGCCGGCTTCACCCACAACGGCAACGACCAGTCTTCGCCATCCACGGTGTGATCGGTCTCGTCCCACGCGTGGAAAAAGTAATTCGTGGTAAAAAGCGTGGCCGCCTTCCGGTCGAAGTCACTAGTGGGTGCGCCATTCAAGTCCAGCGCAGCCAGCGGTGCCAGCAGCAGGGCGGCCAGAGCGAGAACAGGGTTCGGGGTCATTCTTCTCCTCCTAAATTCCTATGCTGTTCGTTTCCTGCAGGGCGAAGTGCAACGGCTTTCAAGCCGATGACTCGCCATTTCGTTTCGGACATAGGTTTGCACCGAACAGAGAGACCGGTTTGAATCATACTTTCGCAGGCACGGCAACGACTTTCCGACGTACTGGATATAGCTAGAAAAGAAGAGGTTGTGATTGCACGGCGCGGAGGCGATTCGTTCTGCCTTTCGTACCGAAGAACGGCTAATACCACTGTCGAAAAAAATGTGGACTAAACTCAGAGTTCGCGCAGAGTCCGCAGAGACCGCAGGGTATTTGGAAATCAAGCAATAGCCAACACCTCTGCGTCCTTAGCGCGCGAAACTGCAGTTGAGGCAGGACCGCAAAACACTTCGTCGGATACGCTTAGTCCACCTGCTTGGTCGCAATCCCACAGGCCAGTGTCGACTAAGAGGAACGATTAAGCGTAACCGATTAAGTGTAGGCGTTTAAGTGTGAGAGCCCGCGTCAGACGCGCTGATCCTGGCGGACGACTTTCCGAGCGCCCGAACACCAAGCGGTGCTCCAGTCTTTGGGCGGGACGATGGCGTCGAGCTTGTCCAACTGGCCGATGGTCTTGAGCCGCTTGTGGATCAACTGCCACGCGCAGGGGCGGTCTTCTCCCACCTCGCAGTGCTCTTCCGTCGAGCCGCCGCACGGGCCGTTGAGCATGCGCTTGGCGCAGCGGGTCACGGGGCAGATGCCGCCGAACTCGCCCAACACGCAGTTGCCGCAACCGAGACACTTTTCCGTCCAGACGGCCTGCTCTTCCAAGATGCCGATGAACTGCGTGTTCAAGGCCGGATAAACGGGCTTGTTGAAGCGCTCGGCCAGCGCCTGCACGCCAGCGCCGCAGGCGAAGGAGACGATGGCGTCGCAGCGCTCCACCGCTGGCACGAGATCCTTGATGAACTCGTTCTCGCACTGGCGCTCGATGGTCACCTGCTCCAGCTTCACAGGCTTGCCGTCCAAGGCGCGGGCCATGCGGACAGCGTAGCCGGCAAGGCCGACTTCGCGCTCGCCGCCTGCAAGGCACACCGTGACGCAGGTGCCGCAGCCGACAAACAGAATGCGGTCGTGCCGCTCGATGAGTTTCGTGAGTTCGCGGACGGGTTTGGAATTGGCGACAATCATGGTTTTACTGCACTTTCCTTGGTGGCCGCTTTCAGAGGGTTGGGGCCCAGCGAGCGAACCGTCTCAACAATTTCTTTCACGGACTGTACGAAAGTCGGGGCCATGGCGGCCGACAAATTCACCATCTTGAGCCGGCCGCTCCCGAGGCCGATCTGATCCAGCGTCTCGCGGATGTGGTCGGTGCGCTTGCGGGCCCGGAGGTTGCCCTCGATGAAGTGGCAGCCGCCCTCTAGGCAGCCTGCCACCAGAATACCGTCAACGCCCTTCTCGAAAGCGGCCAGGATGTGCTCCATCTCGATCTTGCCGGTGCAAGGCGAGTGGACGATCCTCACGTTGGTCGGGTACTGCATGCGCTTGGAACCGGCCAGGTCTGCGGCAGCATAGGCACAGTAGTTGCAGCAGAAAGCGATGATCTCCGGCTCCCAGCCATGAGGCGCGGGTGCGGCGGATGTTTGCAGGGGTTGTACACTCAAAGCGAAGCTCCCTCCACGAGTTGCAGTTCTTCCAGCATGGCGATCAGTTGCCGGTCTTCCTGGTGCTGGAGCGTAATAGTCCGGGCCGGGCAGGAGGCCGCGCAGCTTCCGCAGCCCATGCACAGGGCGCCCTGGATCTCGGCCTTGTGCAGGTCGTTAATCATCGGCGCGCCGTAGGGACAAATCTTGACGCAGGTGGCGCAGGCCACGCAGTTGTCCGGATTGACCCGGGCGACCTGTCCGGGAATCTCCAGATGGCTCTTGGAAAGCACGGTCGCCGCGCGGGCCGCCGCGGCGCGGGCCTGGGCGATCGTCTCGTCGATGAAGCGCGGCGAGTGCGACAGGCCGCAGATGAACTCGCCTTCGTTGGCGAGATCGACCGGGCGGAGCTTCGGATGCGCCTCCAGGAAGAACCCGTCGCCGGTCAGAGCGCTGCGCATCAGGCCCGACAAGATCGGGTTGTCCTGCGCAGGCGCAATGCCCACGCTCAGCGCGAGCAGATCCGGCTGCAGTTGCAGTTCCGTGTTCGTGCTCGCGTCGGTCACGCGCACGACCAGCTTGCCGTTCTCCTGGGTGACCTGCGGGTCCTTCTTGTCCGGATAGCGGACGAACAGCACGCCCGCCTCGCGGGCCTTCTGGAAAAAGAGTTCGCGGAAGCCGTAGGTGCGGATGTCCCGCGCCAAGACGACCACCTGGGCCTCGGGACGGCGGCGCTTGATCTCCAGCGCATTCTTCACCGCTTCGGAACAGCAGACGCGGCTACAGTACGCGTGCTCCTCGTTGCGTGACTCCACGCACTGGATCATCACCACGCGCGGCGCTTGGCCGAGTTGCTTCTCGAACTGGCCGCTGACAAGCTGCTCCTCGAGCTGCGTCTGTGAGACGACCCGGCTGCTCTTGCCCATCTCGTACAGCGCGGTTGTCCGCTCTGTGCCGCCGATGGCCAGGATGACCACGCCGTGCGTGAGATCCGTCGCCTTATCGCCGCTCG
The DNA here is from genome assembly GCA_964434815.1 of uncultured Lentisphaeraceae bacterium. Classification (GTDB taxonomy): domain Bacteria; phylum Verrucomicrobiota; class Kiritimatiellia; order RFP12; family UBA1067; genus CAYSXF01. Next base: position 8,944 of record CAYSXF010000040.1, on the reverse strand, counting down.
TGACGCGGCTCTTGAAATCGCCCACGTGTCCGGTGATGGTCTTAAGCTGCGAACCGAGGTAAACTTTAATATGCGGATGCGACGTCACCCGGGCCGACAGATCTGCCAGATACTTGGGCACGTCCGCCCGCTCCAGCGTGTAGTGCATCTTGCGGAGGTTTCCGCCCAGCACGCTTTCCTTCTCCACGAGGTGCACGTCGAAGCCTTGGTCGGCCACCGCCAGCGCGGCAGTCATGCCCGCAAGCCCGCCGCCGAGGATCAGCGCAGCCGGCTTGACCGACTGCTGTCCCGTGGGCAACGCCTTGAGGTAACGCGCCCGCGCCACGGCCATCGCCATCAGGGACTGCGCCTTGGACGTCGCCGCGACGGGGTCTTCCTTGTGTACCCATGAGCATTGGTCACGAATGTTCGTCATGGCGAACAGGTACGGATTCAGACCGGACTCGCGCAGGGTTTCCTGGAAAAGAATTTCGTGCGTGCGGGGCGAGCAGGAGGCGACGACCAGTCGCGTGAGACGGTGCTCGCTGATCATGTCCTTCATGTGCTGCTGGTTGGTGTCGGAGCACGTGTAGATGCTGGCTTCGGCGTGGCAGACATTGGCCAGCGTGCGGGCCTTGGCGGCCACGGCTTCCACGTCGACAACCGAGGCGATGTTGTGGCCGCAGTGGCAGATGAACACGCCGATGCGCGCGTCCTCGTCGGTCACGTCGCGCTCCCACGGATACTCGCGCTTGACGGTCAGCGTGCCGCGGGCGTCCGCCAGTTGCGCCATGGCGCAGGCTGCGGCGCCGGAGGCTTGCGCGACCGACTCGGGAATGTCCTTGGGCTCTTGGAACGCGCCCGCGACATATACGCCGGGCCGGCTCGCGGCCATCGGGCTTAGGCGGTCCGTCTCGCAGTAGCCGAACTCATTGAGATCCAGCCCGATACGCCCGGCCAAAGCCTTGAGGCTGGCGCTGGGCCGCATGCCCACAGACAGCACCAGAATGTCGAACTCCTCGAACCGCTCGAGGCCGGTCTCGTCGAAGTACCGCACGCGGGCGTTCTTCGTGCCGGGCACCTCCACGACTCGGGAGGGAATCGCGCGGATGAACTTGACGTCGTTCTCCTCGCGGGCGCGGTTGACGTAGTTGTCGAACTCCTTGCCGAAGGCGCGGATGTCCATGCAGAAGACGGAGACGTCCAGCCCCTTCTGGTGCTCGATCGCGACCATGGCTTCCTTGGTCGCCGACATGCAGCAGATCGAAGAGCAGTAGCCTGCGCCACGCGCAGGGTCGCGGGAGCCGACGCACTGGATGAAGCCGATCTTCTTGACCGGCCCGCCGTCCGACGGCCGCTCGACGTGCCCGCCCGTGGGGCCGGCGGCGCTGAGCATGCGCTCGAACTGCACGCTGGAAAGCACGTTGGCGTAGCGCCCGTGGCCGAACTCGCCGCGCAGCGACGCCTGGAACTCCTCGAAGCCCGGCGTCAACACCACCGAGCCCACAGAAATTGTTTGCGTGACAGGCACAGCGTTGTGCTGAATCGCGCAGGCCGAGCAGGCCTTGACGCACTGCATACACTCGCTGCACAGCCCGCAGGCCAGGCAACGCTTGGCCTCGGCCACCGCGTCTTCTTCACTGTAGCCTAAATCGATGACATGGAAGCCGCCCTTGCGTTTCTCGACGGGCGCCTGCGGCATCTTGCGTGACGGCTGGCGCGGAACATCCGGCGTCGGATTCGGAGCGAACTCTTCTTTCGTCGCACCCGGCAACGCGGGCACAACAGGCGCGTCAGAACCGCGCAGAAAAGCCATGATCGCCTGAGCTGCTTGATGACCTTGGGCCATGGCGTCAACCATGGAGGCTGGCCCGAGCACCGCGTCGCCGCCTGCAAAAATGCCAGCGACATTGGTGGCCCCGCCGCCGCGGTCGGCGGCAATGCGCCCGCCGGCGCCCAGCGTCACACCCAGCGACGCGGCATCGATGCCCTGGCCGATGGTGATGATGACTGTGTCGGCCGTCAGGTCAGTTGTCTTCGCGTCGTCGAACTGCGGATTGAATTTCTTATTCTCGTCGAACACACGCGTGCAGGCGCGGAACGAGATGCCGGTGACTTTGCCGTTGGCCGCGTTGATGCGAGTCGGCCCGAGGCGGTTGTGGAACGTCACGCCCTCGTCCAAGGCTTCCTTGGCTTCCCACGTGTGGGCGGGCATTTCCTTCCGGCTCTCCAGGCAGGCCACATGAACGCTCTGCACGCCCGGCAGCCGCAGGGCGCAGCGGGCCGCGTCCATGGCCACATCGCCACCGCCGATCACGACCACGTTCGGGCCGACCGCAGGCTTGCGGCCGCTGTTGACCTCGTAAAGGAACTTTAAGCCCGACCACACGCCCTGGGCGTCTTCGCCCGGAACGTTCAGCTTGCGGCTGACCCAAGCGCCGGGCGCGAGGAACACCGCGTCGAACTTATCAGCTTCGTCGCCTTTGCTGCTTGACTTGAGCAGCGTCCGCGGATCGTCGATGCGCGTGTTGCACTTGGCCTGCACGCCCATGCCGAGAATCTGCCGGACTTCCAGGTCGAGAACCTCTTTCTCCAAGCGGTACGCGGGGATGCCGTAGCGCAGCATGCCGCCCAGTTCCGGCGCCGACTCGAAGATCGTCACGCCGTACCCTTGGCTCGCCAAGTCGAATGCTGTCGTCAAGCCGGCCGGACCGCCACCCACGATAGCGACCTTTTCCTTTTGGGCAGGCACTGCGGGAACTGCTGGGATCTCATCGCGATGGGCGTACATCCAGTCGGCGGCGAAGCGCTTCAGGTCGCGAACATTGACAGCCTCGTCCACTTCGGCGCGGTTACACTCGCTCTGGCAGGGATGCTGGCAGACCCGTCCGCAGGCCGCAGGCAGCGGCGCACGCTCGCGGATCAGCTCGTAAGCCTCTTTAAATTTCTTCGCGGCGATCAGGGCCACATACCCCTGGGCGTTCACGCCGGCCGGGCACGAAGCCTTGCAGGGCGAGCGTCCCGGGGCCTTCGAGATGCCGTAGAGATTGGGAATGGCCTGAGGGTAAAGACGGGAGATCGCCTTGCGCGTGCCGAGGCGGCGGTCGAACTCATTGGGAAGGCTGACCGGGCAGACCTCGACACAGTCGCCGCAGGCGTTGCACTTCTTGGCATCCACAAAGCGCGGGCGGCGGGTGAGCTTGACTTGGAAGTTGCCGGGCTTGCCCTCGACAGACTCCACGTCCGCCATCGTGATAATTTCGATGTTCTTGTTGCGGGCGCACTCCACCAGCTTCGGCGACAGGATGCACATGGCGCAATCGCCCGTGGGGAAGGTCTTGTCCAATTGGGCCATGTTGCCGCCGATGGCGGCCTTGGACTCAACCAGATACACCTTGAAGCCAGACTCGGCCAAGTCGAGCGAAGCCTGCATGCCGGTGATGCCGGCGCCCAGCACCATGACGGCGCCCACGGCCTCCTGGCCATCCCCGCCGATGCGCTGCACTGTTTCATTCTGACCGGTCATGATTCCGCCTCGTTGGAAGTCCTAGAAAGTTCCGTCACTGCGATGCCTTTGTCCTGCAGCAGAGGCAGCGGATCCACCACCAGGCTGCGGAGGGACAGCTCCTGCCCCGACAAGCCCATGGCCAGACCCAGCAACTGACTGAAAAAGAATACCGGAAGCCCGTACTGCTCTTTGTAGCGTTCCTCGATTTCCTTCTGCCGCATGTCCAGGTTCAACTGGCACAGGGGGCAGGCGGTCACGATGCAATCGGCGCCGACTGCGCGGGCCATGGAGAGAATCTCGCGGGTGAGCTGCTGGACAATGGTCACGTCCGTGATCGAGAAGCTCGCGCCGCAGCATTCGGTCTTGTGAGGCCAATCCAGAACCGTCGCGCCGGCGGCCTCCATCACGTCGTCCATCAAGCGCGGATTTTCAGCGTCGTCAAAATTCGTAATCTCGGGCGGGCGGGAGAGCAGGCAGCCGTAATAGCACACCACTTTCAAGCCCTTTAGCGGACGGCGGATTTGGGCGGCAATCTTCGCAGGCCCTAGATCCCGGCCCAAGATCTCCAAGAGGTGTTTCACGGGGACTTTGCCGTCGTAATCGGAGCCGAGAGCCTGTGCCACCTTCTGCCGGGTCTGCGGCTCATGGGCGATGTGGTGGTTGGCGACCTTCAGACGGCTGTAGCAAGCCGCGCAGGCGACTGCCACCGTCGGCGGCTCGCCGTCTGACGTCTTTATTTTCGAGGCAGCCTGGAGATTCTGGGCGGGCAACGCCAGCGCCAGCACGGGATCGCTAGAATGGGCGGCGGTCGAGCCGCAGCAGATCCAGTCGGGAATCTCGGGCAGGGCCAAGCCCATGCGCTTGGCTACGGCCAGCGTGGACAGATGAAAGTCGCGCGCCGTCCCCTCGAGCGAACAGCCGGGATAGAAAACATACGTCATCGGGGGGCTCCTCCGGATTTGGTCCGCTCAAAAAGCTGCTTCCGCTGCGCGCTGTCGCGGCCCACAGAGGGTAGAAGCGACAGCTTGCGTTTCCAAAGCATCATCGGGAACTTGCTCACGTCCGCGAAGAAGCGGCGCGTGCGGAGCTTGAAGGCCACCATCAGGCCCATTTCGTACATGCGACCGAAGCGGCGGATGGTGCCCAGGAAAATGTCGTTGAACGCCGGAACCGCCGTGCCCGCAGCAACCTTGTCCGACGCGCGGCTCGCCTGCCGCAGAAAGTCGTTCAGCGCACCGATGTCCACCTTCTGCGGACAGCGCGTGATGCAGGTCTGGCAAGAGGTGCATTCCCAGATCGCCGTGCAGCCGAGCACCGCATCGCGCTGGCCGAGCTGCACCATGCGGACCAGCTCGTGCGGCTTGATGTCCGCGCGGCCCGCGACGGGGCAACCGGAGGTACACTTGCGACACTGGTAGCAGCTCAGAACGTTCGCACCGGCCTCCTGGGCCTGCTGCGACAGTTCCTTTGCTCCGGGTGCCACTTGCAGTGAAGTTGAGGAAATCATGTCTTCTTCTCCGTGGCGGCGGCCAGCACCTTCAGTTTCACGGCGTGAACCTTGCGGTAGACCTCGCCCGGATCGCGCAGGACTCCGTTCACCGTCAGCAGGTCCTTGATCTTGATGCCGAAGAGCCGCTCGTTCTCGAGCAGGTACGTCTTGATCACACGCCAGTCTTTTTCCGTCAGAGGCGTGAACTCGCCGCCGTTGAGCTGGCTCTGCACCATTTTGTGGTGCGGGTCGCGGATGTAGATCGCCCCGCCGCTGGCGAGCGAAAAGAGGTTGCTGCCGGGATAAGGCAAAGCCTGCTCAACGATGCCGCCGGAGCGGTCGAACTCGATGCCGTTGAGAATGACGAAGCCGCCGCCGACCAGCGGGTCGCCAGCCATGAACGACTCCGCCAAGAAATCGAGACAGGTGCCGTTGATCACCACGTGAGGCTTGCCCACGGCGTTGATCAGCGGCCGGCCCGCGCCGTTGCCCTGGATGTAGACCTCGCCGCCTTTGGCGCCGTACATGAAGGTTTGTCCCACATCGCCGTAGATCACCAGCTTGCCGCGCTTCATGACCTGGCCGAGCTGGTCCTGCGCGTTGCCGTGAATGTAGATCTCCTCGCCGTCGGCGTCGCTGGCGATGTAGTCGCCGCTGGAGCCATACACGTCCATCCGCACGCCTGCCGTGTTGGGGCCAAGGCCCACGCCCGTGAAGCGCTGCCCGCGCAGGCGGTAGATCACGAACCTGCGCCAGCCCGCCTCATACGCCTGACGAAGCAGAACGGCGTCGCAGTTGTCGCCCTCAGGCTGAAATTTTTGCGCGTCGATCAGGAGCATCTTTTCGTCGCCCTGCGGCGGCGCGAGGCGGTCGCGGGTGTCCCAGTCGATCCGACGGCAGAAGCCCATGGACGGTTCGCCAAAGCGGGGCGCCGCATCGAAGAGCGCTTCCAGCGACTCGTCGAGCACCTGCTGCACCGTGCCGCGGCGCTTGTCGCCCACGTCGTAGTTGCGGTCGCGAAGCAGACTCAGAAGCTCCATGGCCGCGTTGATGCTCTCAGGTTTGTCCGCCTTGCTCAGCACGGCGTTGCAGAACCACCGCAGTCCCCCGGCTGGCCAGGAAGGAATGCTCATGGCGTCGTTGAACAGCTCTTGGACCTGTCCCGCCTGAATCTTGCCGACAATGGTTTCGACCGACATACCCGACACAGCCTCGGGCTTAGCCAGATCGCAGCGGACACCGCCCGTGGAGATCTGCATCTCATTGCCGAACTTGTCGGCGCAGGTGAGCCGCTTGTGACCCTTTGCGTCTTCGGCGACCGTAAAGATAAAGGCTCCGCCGTCGGTCGAGCTGCCGCCGCGCGCATTCCAATAGCGGTCGGCGACCGGGCAGAAGCGCGAGTCCTCGCGGGCCAAGCTCCGCAGCGTGGCGTCGATGGCCTGCTTCTCCGAGCAAATCAGCGCGATCTGCACTTCGGGCGAGCTGGACAGGGCGAACACCTGCGGACGAAGCATGGCAGTGTCGGTGATGCCCAGAAGCTGGAACTGCTTCTTGTCCGGCATGCTGCGGGCGATGATGAAGAACCACGGCCCATCAGGAGACGCATGAATGTGGGTGGCCTGGATCTCGCGGTAGATGCGCTGCTTCTCTGCGGGCAGGCGGTCGAAGTCCAGCTCCGTCGTCGGGGCCAGCGCCTCGATGATGTACTCCAGCGGATACTTGTACACCCGGTCCCACAGGTCGAAAAGCTGAACGGACACTTCGGTGTCGGTCAGGAACTGCTGGCGGATGTTGCGCTGCTTCAGGTACTCGCAGACTGAGTGGTAGTTCGCGAAGTCGCCGTTGTGCACCAGGGCTTCGTTGAGGCCGATGAACGGGTGAGCGCCGCCCGGATGCCACACGCGGCCCTTGGTCGGGTAGCGCTGGTGGGCGATCCACACGTGGGCCTTGATGTCCTCGAGCTGATAGTACTGCACGTTCTGCTCGGCGAAGCCCACGAGCTTGAAGATCATCAGGTCACGGCCGTGCGAGAGCACAAACGCCCGCTTCGTGCCCAGCGAGGCGTAGTACGCGTCGTTCAGCCGATACGAATTGCGCCAGACATACTCGTCCTCGAGTTCGCGCGGCGGCATCTTTTCAAGGCCGTTGTCCTTGGCGAAGGCCGTGAGCACGGCGGGCTTGACGCGCACGAAATAGCGCACGACGTCGGGCGGGCGGACCTCGAGACCGATCGAGCGGTGGTCGGCGATGTGCGGCAGGACAGCGGACTTGGCGATGTCGAAAAATGGAACGATGAACTGCTCTTCCAGTTCCTTCTGCACGGTCGGATCAAGGAGCGCGATCAGAAGCAGGGTGTGCGAATCCAGCACCTCGCGACTGACGCCCATTTCCTCGGGCACCATACCCACGGCCGCGATGCCGCCGCCCTTACCGTTGCCGCGGTTTTGCATCTGCACGGAAGGCTCGTAGATGAACCGCCCGCCGACTGGAATCGTGCAGGCAAAGCCGGTTACGCCGCAGCCGCCCTCTTCGGCGGCCTTGGCCTTCTCGAAGGGCTGGCCCGTGTACAGATCGGTGCGCATCGAAAGCAAATGTTCAGCGAAATCGGTCATGACTTGGCAGCCTCCGTGGTGACCCCGGCTCCGGGCCGCGCTTCTTTGTCCAAATAGTAGAGCAAATCCGTACGCCCGCGCAGTTCGCGGATGCTGGTCAAGCCCAAGCGACTGAGCACGGCGACCATCTGCTCACGCCAGGCGGCGTGCAAATTGATCAGACGTTGCGTGGCCCACTCCAAAGTCATCTGCTGCATCAGCTCGGGGTCCGTGCTGGCGATGCCGCGCGGACAGCCCCGGCCGCTCTCGCAGCAGGCGCAGCGCACGCAGCCCAGCGCGACCATTTCAGCCGTTCCGATCACCACGCCGTCAGCGCCCAAGGCGATGGCCTTCAGCACGTCGAACGCCGTGCGCAGGCCGCCGCTGGAGACCAGCGTGACCTTGTCGCGAATGCCCTCAGCCGTCAGAAATTTATGCACTTTGGAGATCGCGTACTCGATGGGCATGGCGATGTTCTTCTTGGCGATATCCGGGGCCGCGCCCGTGCCGCCGTAGCTGCCGTCGAGATGCACGATGTGCGCACCGGCATAGTAGCTGCCGACAGCCACCATGTCCACATCCGTCGGGGTGGAGACCTTCACGCTCACAAGGGCGTGCGGGTTGGTCTGCTTGATCCAGTCGAGATGCTTCTTGTGGTCTTCGACGCTGTATACGCTGTGGAACGGGAACGGCGAGAAGAGCGCGTTGCCAGCCACCGCCTCGCGCATGCGGGCCACGGCAGGCGTGTTCTTGTCGCCCAGCAGATGGCCGCCCAAGCCAGGCTTGGCGCCCTGGGCGTACTTGAACTCCACGATGCGAACCCGCTGGATCGTTTCCTCACGGATGCCGAAGAGACCCGTTGCCACCTGCGTGATCACGTGATCGTCGTAGGGTTTGAGCCGGTCTGGGAATCCGCCCTCGCCGGTGCAGGTGAAGCTGTTCCAGGCCAGAGCCGCGCGGGCCTTGGCCACGATCGTGTGGATGCTCACCGAGCCGAACGACATGCCGCCGCCGTAGACGGGGATGTCGATGTGCACCTGGGGGCGTCCGTCGTCGCGGTGGTTGAGGTCAAGTCCGGTGTCAATTGAGGCAGGGTCAATCTTTGTCGTGACAGGAGCGTCGGGCCCACCGTCAGGGGCTTCGAAGCAGAAGCGGATACGGTCGAAGCCGCCGCCCGATTCGCCGACGCGGTACTGCAGGCCGTTGTCGGGAGCGTGGCCGGTTTCAGCCTCGTGCCACGTGGAAAGAATGAGTTCGGAGGTCCAGCGCGGATCGCCCATGCAGTCGGTCGATAGATTGCGCTGCAGCGTCAGGGCCTTCTGCGGGCAGTGGGACACGCAGAAATGGTCGGTCTTCGTGCACGCAGGCCCGATGCAC
>CAYSXF010000039.1:0-12440 GCA_964434815.1 uncultured Lentisphaeraceae bacterium | reverse complement strand
CGTTGTAGTTGGCGTCGGCGGCCCGTGTCACGTTGATGGTGTAGGTGCCGGAGCCCGCGTCGGCGTGGTAGTTCCAGTCGCTCGTACGCGTGGCGCTCCCCGAACCCAGCGCGTCGCTGTAGGCGCCCGTACCCGAGCCGCCGCCCGCCGTGTAGGCCCGCGTGTTGTTGTAGGTCTGGGTCGTGGACGGCGAGAGGGTCAGAGCCGCCTGGCTGGCCTTATTGACGGTCAGGGTGCCTGCTGAAGCCCAGGCGCTGTCGTTGTAATTGGCATCGCCCAAACGCCGCACCTCAATGATCGCCGTGCCGGCCGCGCTCGGGGTGAGCGTCCGGGAGGTGCCGGTGCCGCTGAAGCCGACTGTGCCGGTGCCGCCGTTCTGGCGGAACTCGTAGGCGCCCGTGCCTGAGCCGCCGGAGGCGGTCACGGTCGTGGTGGCGCCGAAGGTGATCGTCGCGGAACCCAGCACGCCGGAGGCCGCCGCCTGGCTGGCCTTGATCATCGTGAGGGTGAAGGTGTCTGTGCGTGCGTTGTAGTTGGCGTCGGCGGCCCGCGTCACCTCGATGGTGTAGGTGCCGGAGCCCGCGTCGGCGCGGTAGTTCCAGGCGCTCGTGCGCATGGCGCTCCCCGAGCCCAGCGCGTCGCTATAGGCGCCCGTGCCTGAGCCGCCGCCCGCCGTGTAGGCCCGCGTGGTGTTGTACGTGTGGGTCGTACTCGGCGAGAGGGTCAGCGCGGCTTGAGTGGCCTTCGCCACGGTGCGGCTGATGCCGGTCATCCACGCGCCATCCTGGTACGTCGCGGTTGCAGAGGCCTGCACCCGGAACTGGCGGGTGCCCATCGCATCGAACTCGCTCGACGGAATGGTGATCGAAGTAACCCCAGATGCGGCGGTGCTATAGTTTGTCCAGGCTCCGCCATCCCGCATTACGTCGATCTGATAGCCGGAGGTGGCCGTGGCCACCGCGCTCCAACTCAGCGACTGACTCGCGCCATAGGTCGGCGTGTTGAAGGTGATGCTGGCTGGCGCTGCATGCAAGGGACGATAGCGCACGACCACAATTCCCGAGCCGCCGTCGCCGCCGTCGCCGTCCGCACTCGTACTGAGGGTGCTAAAGGAATTGGCACCGCCGCCGCCGCCACCGCCGGTATTGGCCGTCCCCGAGACCGGGTAAGCATAGTTTCCAGTCGAGTTGGCATAGCCGCCAGAACCGCCGCCGTTGTAGCCGATGCCGCGGACGACGGCTGTCAGTGAGGCGCTGGTGTAGCGCTGGAAACCGCCACCGCCGCCGCCGCAGTAGCCCACGTCGGAACCGGTACGCAGGCTGTTGCCGGTTCCGGTGCAGCCGTCTCCGGCCCAGTTGATTGAACCACTCCCGCCTGTCCCTTTGCCGCGCCCGCCGCCCGCCGCAAAGGTGCCGCTGGCGACTCCTTGATCGTAGCCGCTGCCGCCCAAATTCCCCGGATTTCCTCCGCCATGATAAGCACCGCCGCCTGCGCCGGGGCTTTGCCCAGACGCGCCGCCGCCACCGCCGCCTGCCGCGGTTTTGGTGCTCAATGACGATGTTCCGCCTGTCCCGCCCGCCCGTGATCCCGCTGTCGAACTGCCGCCAGAGCCGCCCGCGCCCACGGTGATGGAAACTGAGCCACCTGCCGTAACCGCCAAGTTACCATTTGTGAGCGCTCCGCCCCCGCCGCCGCCGCCCGTGCGGTCGTAGGCAAAACCGCCGCCGCCGCCGCCGCCGACTATCAGATACTCCACGTTGGTCACACCAGCCGGCACGGTCCAGGTCGTCGTCCCTGTCGTCGTCCATGTCGCGACCTGATAGGTGAGGTCGCCGCTTGTATAACTGGTGAGTGTTTGGCCCCTGGCGGCCCCGGCCAGGGCCAAGGCTGCTGTCAGCACAAGGGACATCCTGTTGCGCAGGCTGGTCTTATTTGTAGGATTCATGGTTGGAAGCTCCAGAAGAAGGTTGGGGGTGAAACGTCGTGTGGTGTTCATCGGCGGCGGACTCCTTCCTTGGTTTCCCATTCCAGCCCTGGGTAGCGGATGGCGCGGAAGGCCTCGAGCGGGATGGTGAAGTCTTGACTTCGTTCCTGGTACTGTTCATCGGCGGCCCGGATGATGCGGATCGCATACGACCCGCTGTCTCCTTCGGCCCGATAGGTCAGCGTGCCCGTGCGCTCGGCAATGCCACTGACCAGCGAATCGCTGACCGCACCCGTGCCGCTGCCGCCGCCGACCGTGTAGCGGCGGGTGGTAGTGTTGCGATGGGCGGTGGCGGGCGAAAGCGTCAGCGCTGCCTGTACGGCCTTTAGCACTGTGCGGGCTGTCCCGGTGACCCAACTGCCGTCCGAATGTGTCGCCGTAGCGTTGGCCCTTACCCGGAACTGGCGGATGCCCATGGTGCTGAATTCAGTGGCAGGGAGGGTTCGCGAGGTAACACCCGCCGCGACGGTGGCGTAGAGTGTCCACGCTCCGCTGTCCCGTGAAACCTCGATCCGGTAGCCGGACGTGGCTGTGGCCACGGCGGTCCAGCTCAAGGTCTGGCTCTGGCCATAGGTCGGCGCAGTGAAGGTGATGCTCGACGGGGCGGCCTGGCTGGCTTTGGTCATGCTGAGCGTGAAGGTCTCGGTGCGCGCGTTGTAGTTGGCGTCACCCACCCGCGTGACCTGGATGCTGTAACTGCCCGAGCCTGCGTCCGCGCGGTAGTTCCAGGCGCTGGTGCGCGTGGCGGAGCCCGAGGCCAGCGTGTCGCTGTAGGCTCCCGTGCCGGTGCCGCCGCCCGCCGTATAGGTCTGCGTTGTGTTGTAGGTGTGGCTGCTGGTCGGGGTCAGGGTGAGCGCCGCTTGCTCGGCCTTGTTGATGGTCAGCGTGCCGGCGGAGGCCCAGGCATGGTCGTTATAATTGGCGTCGCCCCGCCGCCGTACCTCGATCAGGGCCGTGCCGGCCACGCTTGGGGTGAGCGTCCGAGAGGTGCCAGTGCCGCTGAAACTGACCGTGGCCGAGCCGCCGTTCTGCCGGAACTCGTAGGCACCCGTGCCGGTGCCGCCAGAGGCGGTCACGGTCGTGGTGGCCCCGAAGATGAGCGTCGCGGCGCCCAGCGAACCGGAGACCGTTGCCTGATTGGCCTTGCCAATGGTCAGTGTGCCGGCGGAGGCCCAGTCACCATCGTTGTGGTTGGCGTCACCCAACCGCCGCACCTCGATTATCGCCGTGCCGACTCCGGCCGGTGTCAGGGTGCGGGTGGCACCGCTACCGCTGAAGTCGACCGTGGCGGTGCCGCCATTCTGGAGGAACTCGTAGCCGCCTGTGCCGGTGCCGCCGGAGGCGGTCACGGTCGTGGTGGCACCGAAGGTGATCGTGGCGGAACCCAGCGCGCCGGAGGCCGCAGCCTGGCTGGCCTTGACCATGGTCAGCGTGAAGGTGTCCGTCCGCGCGTTGTAGTTGGCGTCGGCGGCCCGTGTCACGTTGATGGTGTAGGTGCCGGAGCCTGCGTCGGCGCGGTAGTTCCAGGCGCTTGTGCGCGTGGCGCTCCCCGAGCCCAGCGCGTCGCTGTAGGCCCCTGTGCCGGAACCGCCGCCTGCCGTGTAGGTCCGCGTGGTGTTATAGGTGTGGGTCGTGGAGGGCGTGAGGGTCAGCGAGGCCTGAGTGATTTTGGTGACGGTCAGGGTTCCGGACGGGGTCCAGGAGGCGTCGTTGTAGTTGTCGTTGCCGAGACGCCGGACCTGGAGGACGGCCGTGCCTGCCACACTCGGGGTGACGGTCCGGGAGGCGCCGCTGCCGGAGAAACCGACTGTGGCGGTGCCGCTGCTCTGCCGGAACTCGTAAGCTCCCGTGCCGCTCCCGCCGGAGGCGGTGAGCGTGGTGGCGGTGCCGAAGGCGATCGTCGCAACACCCAGCGAGCCGGAGACGGCGGCCTGCGCGGCTTTCTGCACGGTGAGGGTGGAGGACTCGCACCATGGGCTCTCCTCGTACGATGCGGTGGTTAGGGCCTGGACGCGGTAGCGGCGCGTGCCCATGGTGTTAAAGGTCGCCTTGGGGACCGTGACGCTGGTCGAGGCGGCGCTGGCGGTTGAATTCATCAGAAAGCTCCAGGTCGAACCGCCGTTGGAGCTGATCTCGACCCGGTAGCCGCTGCTGGCTGTGCTCACCTGCGTCCAGCTCAGGGTGGAATCGCTGCCGTAGGTGGGGGCCGCGGACGAGACAGAAGTTGGTGCGGCTTGCGCGGGTTTCACGATGGTGCGGGTCAAGCTTTCCTTCCAGCCGCCCGCATCGCGCCGCGTGCTGGTGGCCGCGCACACCCGGAACTGACGCGTGCCGCCCGTCGCGAACTCGCTCGCCGGAATGACAACGGACGTTTCCGTCGTGCTGGTGAACGACTTCCATCTTCCGCCGTCGCGCGAGACCTGGATTGTGTAGCCGCCGAGGGTGACAGTCGGTGTCGGCTTCCACCAATACTTGCGCTCCGTCCAGACCGCGCGCGACACCGCGCTCCAGCTCAGCGACTGGTCTTCTCCCAGGGTCGGGGCTTCGAAGGTGATCGAGCTGGGCGTGGCGTACACCTCCATAGTGTATTCAATATAGCTGATGTTCAGCCCGAAATAACTCCCGGCGCCACGGAAATGCACATACTGCCCTGCATTTCCCGACGTGGTGAACTTTTTCGTTGCCCACGTACTCCAGGAGCCGGTTTTTGTCAGCACTTCCGGACTCTCCCACGCAATTATCGAGGAGCCGTCATCTAAGACTTTGCGCGCGAACGCACAGTTCAGGTCTGCGGCATAGTTTATTGTATAGTCGGAAAAATCGCAGGGGGCTGGCGTCGAAAAACCACCTGCTTTTGTACCGTAATGCAGCCGCTCGATGCAGCCATTAGCAATCCGCGCCTCCTCGAAGCGCGTCGAATTCCCGTCGATCCCCAGATCCACCTTCTTGGTGGTCGCCTGGCCGGCTGTTGCGGCCAGCCACACCAGCGCCAGTGCCAGCCGTCCTCTTGTCAAACATACATGTCTCATAGGTATCCCCTTTCCATGGTCGTCATGCCGTCCGCCGCGAGGATCAGCACAGATGCGTGTGTGCTGTTCATAGCAGTGTCTTGAGGGATGAGCTTTCCCACACATAACGGAACTATTGTTTCAGAAAATGGGACTTTAGTCTGTCAGCCGCGGGGCTGATCTTTACGTAGGCCAAGGCCTACAAGAAGGCGACTATGTGGGCATAGCGGAAAACGCTCCACACGCGGGCGCAGCCCCGTTTCACTGACCGGCGCGCCCCCGAGCGAAGCCGGAGGCGCAGCGGCTCAGCGAGGACGCTTCGCCCTACCTGTTCCGCACAGGACACGGCTTGGCCGCAAGCGGTAGGGCGAAGCGTCCCCGCTGAGCCGCCGTCAAGGGCAAGGCACCCCTCATCTTTCACCCTTATCTTTTCCCTTAAGCTGCCACTTTTCTGACACACACGCAATTGCCGCGCCCCCCGCACTCTCCGCTTTCGCCTTTCGCTGGAGTATGCTATCTTTTTTTCGTCAATGCCTCTTTAGTCTTATGCACGTGTATCTACACCTCCTGTTCCTCTTCTCGGGCGTGCTGCTCACGCTGGCGGCGCTGGCGTGGACTTATCGCAGCGTCTCGATGAGCGCCCGGACGTTTTCGCTGTTCCTCGTCTCGGAGAGCCTGTCGTGTTTCGCTTACGGCATGAACCTGGCTTCCGAAGGCTTGGATGCCAAAGTGTTCTGGAACCACGCCGAGTATCTCGTCGGGATGCCGGTGGCTCCGCTCACGATCCTGCTCGCGCTGCGTGTGACCGGGTACGAGCGGCGGGTGCCCTATTGGGCGCTGGTGCTGCTTTTTGGGATTCCGTCGGCGGGTGTGGCGCTCAACTGGACGTGGCCGTGGCACGCGCTCTTGTACACGCGCGTATGGCTGGAGCCTGCGGGCGGGCTGACGTTCCTGACAAAGGCCCATGGGTCGCTGTACGTGCCGCTGTTCGCCTATGCCTATGCCTTGATGTTGGCGGCGTTCGTGACCTTTGCCGTACGCTACGCGCGGCGGCGTTCCGTCACGGCGCAGCAGGCCGCGCTCGTCGGGCTGGCGCTGCTGGCTCCGCTGGCGTTTGGAGCTCCCTACTACTGGTTGCCTTTTACCGGCCTGCAGCGGCTGAACACGCTTCACGCGGGCTACTTCCTGACCGCACTTCTGTTCTCGGGTGCGCTCTTCAGGGGGCACTTTCTGTGCCTGGTGCGGGCGCTCGGCGAGGCGCAGGAGCGGAACGAGCTTCTGCTCAGCAACGCCAACGCGATCTTCTACACGATTGCGCCCGACGGCCGCTTCTCGTACGTCTCGCGCACGTGGCAGCAGTTCTTGGGACACCGCGCGGAGGAGATGATCGGGCGCGAGTACCGGGATGTGGTTCTGGCGGAAGACGTACCGGCCTGCGATGCGTTTCTGGAGGGCGTGGTGCGGAGCGGCGAACTGCGCTCGGGCATCGAGTACCGCGTCCGGCACAAGGACGGCAGCGAGCACTGGCATACCTCCAGCATCAAGCCGGTGTTGGATGCGAAGCGAAACCCTGTAACCTTTGTGGGCGTGGCGCACGACATCACCGATGTCAAAAGGACTCAGATGGAGCTGCGGGTGGCGGTTGAGCGTCTCAACGGGCTGATCGCCAGCCGCGAAGAGGAACTGCGTCAAGCGACTGCGGCAGCGCTAGACGCGAGCGAGGCGGAGTCCCGCCGCATCGGGCAGGAGATACACGACGGTCTCTGCCAGGAGCTGGTAGGCCTGTTGAGGATGGCGGAATGGTTGGTGCCACGGTGCGAGGGATCGGAGGATATCCGGCACCGGGCTACCGCGCTGTCCGAGCAGGCCGGATATGTGTTGCGGCTTGCTCGGTGCGTCTCGTACGACCTGACGCTGCATGATCTGCACGCGCTTTCGCTGTGCGAGGCGCTGGCCTTGTTCGCGCAGCGCTTCAAGAGCGCATCGGACGTGGAGATCGAACTGAGCTGTGCGCAGGCGTGCGGTGACTTTACGCCGGTTGAGGCCGAACACATTTACCGGGTGGTTCGCGAGGCGGTTGTCAATGCGATTCGCCACGGGAAAGCTAGGCACATCTGGATCGACATGATCCAAGAGGCGCGGCAAGTGGTGGTGTCTGTGACGAACGACGGTTTGCCGTTGCCCCCGGATGTGGAGCACATGCAGGGGGTCGGCGTGAGTCAGATGCGCATGCGAGCCGGGCAACTGGGCGGGGCTTTCTCCTTGTACAGCGACCCGCTGGGCAAGACCATAGCTGAACTCTCGGTGCCGCTTGAACTCAGGAATACATCCGATGAACAATAAGACCCGGCGACAGGTATTACTGGTGGACGACCATCCGCTGACGCGCAAGGGGCTGCGCGATGCGATCAATGCAGAGCCCGATCTGGAAGTGTGCGACGAGGCGGAAGGCCGGAACGACGCGCTGGCTATCCTCAAACAGCGGCGCCCCGACGTGGTTGTGCTCGACCTGAATCTGAAAGATGGCAACGGCTGGGATCTGCTGACTTTTCTGGGCACCGGTCCGGACGCGCCTCCGGTCCTCATCCTGTCGGTCTGCCAAGAGGAGTTCTACGCCCTGCGGCTGGTGCGGGCGGGTGCGAAGGGATACCTGATGAAGGACATCCCGATCAGCCAGGTGCTGGAGGCGATACGCAAGGTGCTGGGGGGGCATATTGCGGTCAGCGACGCGATGGCTTCGACGATGATTCAGGCGGCTGCTCACGTCAATGGCCTGATGTCGAACGCGAATGAGATCAGCGGGCTGAGCGACCGGGAACTGCAGGTCTTCGAGTTGCTTAGGCAGAGGCTGGGCAACAGCGCCATTGCGGAACGCTTGGGCGTCAGCCCGAAGAGTGTGGGAACCTACAAGGCCCGGATCATGGAAAAGCTGGGCGTGCGGACAACTCCCAGGCTGCTGGCCCTCATTCAAGATCCGCAATTTTAGAGCAAGTGTTCGCCGTCGCAGGCGCTTTCAACAGCATAGACGGCCATCGGCCGACACCGTGCGGTCGGCATTTACACTGCTTTGATCAGTTGTTGCTGGATGTCCGTGGTGCGGCTGGAAGCGTAAACCAGAAGGTGCTGCCTTTGCCGGGCTCGCTTTCGACGCCGATCTGACCGCCATGCTGTTCCACGGCCAGTTTGCAGAAAGTCAGCCCCAAGCCTGTGGAATACGCTGTGCGCCGCGCATCGAGCCCCGCCTGCCCGAACTTCTCGAAAATCACTGAATGATACTCGGGCGGAATACCCGGGCCTCGGTCGATCACCGAGACTCTGAGGGTATCTGGCAGACGTTGGATCGAAAGTCTGATCTCGCTGCCCCGTGGAGCGTATTTCGCGGCATTTCCCAACAGGTTGGAAATGATGCGCTGCATGATCTCCTTGTCGCAGATGAGCTCACTTCCTTCCGGCGACCGCTCAATGACGACGGGCGACTGAGTGAACAGTCCGCCGAGTAATTTGACAGCTTCTTCGGCCACTTTGCCGAGGTCACAGACTTCGCGATTCAACGGCATCTGACCTGCTTCCATCCGGCTCACATCCAGCAACGAACTGATCATTTCGACCAGCTTCTGCGCAGAGGCGATTGTACTCTGCAAACTGCTCTTGTCATCTTCGCCCAAGCTTTCGCCAAGGCTCATCTCCAGTAGTTCAAGATGGCCAGTGATGCCTTGTAGCGGCGAACGCATGTCATGGACGATCATGTGAGTTAAATTGTCGCGCAGGAGCTCCAGTTTCTGCAATTGTTGGAAGCTATCCTGCAGACGATCATAAAGCTGCTTGGAGTGGATGGCGTTCCGTGTGCGGAGTTCGACATCTCGCGTGTCCACAGGTTTACTCAAGAAATCGCTGGCGCCGACCTCGATGCCCTTCAGCCGGTCTTCGCGGAAGCTCAAGGCGGTTATCATTAACACGGGGATGGGTGCCGTCACCGGATTGGCTTTGAGTTGTCGGCAGACTTCAAAGCCGTCCATGTCCGGCATCATGATGTCCAACAGAATAGCATGCGGCCTCACTTGCGCAGCCAGAGCCAAGGCCTCACACCCATTCGCAGCCTCCGTCACGAAATGGCCCTTCGCCTCAAGCAAGTCGCGCAAGAGTTCCCGGTTTGGCATTTCATCATCCACAATCAGAACCCGTCCGGAAACCGGAACACCGCTTTGTGTTGTGTTCATGCGCACCTCCTTCCGATAAGGCGAACCAAGGTGATCGCGACCGGCTTCACACATGCTCCACTTGAGTGGTCGGCTTTGATTCTGCCACAAGATAGTCAGCGATCAGTTTAGGGAAAGATCGGGTGTCGATCGGTTTCCTGATAACCCCCCGGCATCCGGCCAGAAGCGCCTTTTCCGCATCGGATTGCATAGCCGAGGCGGTCAAAGCGACGACTGGAATGTCGCGCGTCGCGGCGTCTTGCTGAAGCCGCCGGGTGGCTTCCAGCCCGTCGATCCCCGGCAAAGCGAGATCCATCAACACCAGTTCCGGCTTCTCGGCATGAGCCAATGGCAGAGCCTCTTCGGCTGAAAATGCGTGAAGAACGCGATATCCCACAGATTCAAGCAGATCGGATACAAGCTCCATATTCATCGGATTGTCTTCGACGATCAAAATTCGTTTTACGTTCGCCATAATGCCCTCCTTTCGTCAATCACGCGTTTGGCTCCTTGCTCGCCCGCAATACAGGCAAGGTGAAATAAAACGTACAACCGTGTCCTTCGCCGGCGCTTTCCACCCAGATCCTTCCTCCATGCATTTCCACAAAACGGCGACATAAGGTCAGCCCTAAACCCGTGCCCTGATGTTTGCGCGACAATGAAGAGTCAACTTGTTCGAACTGGGCGAAAATGCGCTCCTGGTCTTCAGCTTTGATGCCGATTCCGGTGTCGGCCACGCTGACCCGCACTTCGTTCCCGAGGCGTTCGGCAGTCACACGGATATCCCCCCCGCTGGGTGTAAACTTGATGGCGTTTGAGACCAGATTGAAAAGGATCTGTTTCAACATGCGCTCGTCGGCCGAAACGGCCAGATCTCCGGGCACGGATTGCCGGATGTTCAGACCATGCATCTGAGCCCTGTTATGAGACAGTTCGAGCACTTGGCTCGCGATGTTCCTCAACAGCAGCGGTTGCGGATCAAGCGTCATCTTGCCAGCCTCCACCTTGGAGAAGTCGAGGATGTCATTGATCAGGCTCAGCAGATGCAGGCCTGCCTGCAAGATGTTGTCCACATAGCGTTCCTGCTTGGGATTGATGGGCCCGAAGGTTTTGTCCGCCAAGATCTCGGAAAAGCCGATCACAGAGTTCAGGGGGGTGCGCAGCTCATGGCTCATGTTTGCGAGGAACTCGCTCTTGGCCCGGTAGGCCTGTTCGGCGGCATCCTTTGCCTTCAGCAACTCCGCCTCGAACCGCTTGCGCTCCGTGATGTCGCGCACGGAGGCAATCACCGTAGGACGCTCATCCAAATCAAACAGCGTGCAGTTGATCTCCACGGGGATCGTGTGGCCATCCTTCGCCAGCAGACTGGAATCGTAGCGGCTGCTTTTTCTCTCAGACAACTCCGCATAGATATCCGCAAACGATTTTGAGGTCTGCGATCGGCGGAGATCCAACGGAGTCAAACTTAGAATTTCTTCATGAGAGTATCCGAGCAGTCTGCAGCCTTGATCCGACACGTCAATAAAACGGGTAGGTGTCCCGTCAGCGTTAAACCGATGCAGGAAAATGCCGTCGCTGCTGCTGGAAAACAGTGCGCGGAAACGCGCTTCGTTGGCTCGCGCTGCCAGTTCAGCCTGCCTGATGGCTGTGATGTCTCGCGACACGATGATGACGCTGTCAGCGGATAGCGCAGAGAGCGTGGCCAGAAAGTAAATCGTCTGGCTGCCGATCAGTAAGCTGTAATCCATAACCACCGGGGTACTCGTGTCCAGCGCCTGTCTTATGTGGCGCAAGAAAAAGTCCGCTTGGTCGGCAGGGAACACGTCGCACACCGAACGGCCCAACAAATCGGAGGCGGGCTTATAAAGCAGATTAGGGTTTGTCGGCGCGATTTCCAGATAACGTCCCTCCTTGTCCATGACCAGGATCACATCCGTCATCGCGGCAAATAGGGATCGCATTTTCGACTCTGACTGGCGGAGCGACTCCTCCAGTTGCTTGTTCTTTGAGACATCCCGAAGCGCCTCAATCCGGACTTTATTCCCTCCGCGCGTCAGGCTCCGGCCCCGCGCTTCCACCGAAATGACGGTGCCGTCCAAACGGTGCGCATGTGACTCGATGACACCTTCAAATCCGGCACTCACTCGCTCGAGGATGGATGAAATCTCGTCGGCCAGCATGAAGTCGGCGATATTGTGTCGAAGCATTTGCTCGCGGTCGCCGCCAAACATCTCCGCGAATTGTTGATTGCAGTCCACAATGCGGCCCTGTTCGGAGATGACAATCCCCTCGAAGCTCGCGTCCGCAAGCGTTTGGAAACGCTCTTCACTTTCGCGAAGCACCTTCTCTGCCTCATAGTGTTCCGTCATATCGACAAACATGACCAACACGTCTTCAGTCCCAATGACGCCGGAAATCTCCATGATTTTGACGGCCCCGCTTCGACAGGTTATGTGCGCCTCCAACGGCTTTATGATGCCGCTGCTTTCTGTGGTTTTGTGAATCGCAGAGTCCCATGCCTGTAGCACTTTCTGCCGATACGTTTGATCGGGATAGGCTTTTTTCCACCACTCTTGGACGGTTGGAATGTCGTCTAGTTCATACCCGAATAGTCTGATGAAGGCCGTGTTGCACTTAGTAATGATCCCCGCCTTTGTCGATATGACCATGGGAATCGGTGCGTGTTTCAGGAGGTCGTTAAGCCTCTTCTCGCTCGCGCGCAGCGCGGCCTCGGCTTGCCTGCGCGAGGTCAGATCCGTATGACAGCCCATCATCCTGACAGGCTGCCCGGCAGCATCCCACTCAATCACCAGGCCTGCGCAGATGACGAAAACAAGGGAGCCGTCCTTGTGCAGATAGCGCACCTCGATATTGTACGGCGTTTGCCCGCGGCTCTTCACGTGCTTCTCAAAGGCCTCGAAGAGCATCGGCAGGTCATCGGCATAGACCAGCCTTTGCCACGCCTCTTGTGTGTTGGGTATTTCTTCGTCCGCATAACCGAGCATGGCCTTCAAACGAGGGCTCATAATCAAGCTTTTCGTGGGGATGGTCCAGTCCCAATAGCCAGCAAGCGTCTGCTCGAAAATGCGTTCAAAAAACCTACGCTGCTCGAGGGCGGTCTCATCCTGTTTCCTCCGCCCCTCTTCCATGATTAACTGCTGTCGGTAATAAATCGCTTCACGGCGTCGCTTCCAGTCTAATACCACCGGCTGATTTTATTTAGCCTAAACTAATTTACTTTGGGTCACCCTT
>CAYSXF010000038.1:0-12491 GCA_964434815.1 uncultured Lentisphaeraceae bacterium | reverse complement strand
GATTTCTGCCTGTCTCGTGGGCTCGGAGATGTGTATAAGAGACAGGTGTCACCTGCCACAACCCGCAGAAGCGCGCGGGCAACCTGAACCTCGTCGCCGCCCAGGCACCCAACTTCTCCAACGCCTACATAGCGCTCATCACCCGCCGCGAGTTCGCCGACGGCCGCAACGGCCTCGGCAACCAGCCGCCGCGCTCCATCGGCAGCGCGGCCAGCCCCCTGCTCAAGCGCCTCGCCGGCGGCCACAAAGACGTCAAAGCCGCGGCCGCCGAGTGGCGCATGGTCTGGCTCTGGATCGAAGCAGCCGCGCCCTTCGCGGGCAGCTACGCCGCCCTTCGCAACACCGAGGAGCAGGAGTATTACGGCCACGCGGGACACAAGTTCTTCGGCGAGTGCCACGACGTCTTCAGGCGCCGCTGCTACGAGTGCCACAAGAACACCGCCGAACACAACCTCACCGGCTTCCCCTTCAACTGGAATCTGCGCCGCGAGAAGGAGCGCGAACTGGCGGGCCATCCCACCGGCAGCCACGAGCGCATCATCGTGCCGAACGACCCCGCCCGCCTGTTTGATGCTTCTATGCTGGTGAACTACACACAGCCCGAATGCTCCAGCGTCCTGCTCGCGCCGCTCGCCAGAGAGGCCGGCGGCTACGGGCGCTGCGGCAAGGTGATCTTCAAAGACAAGAACGACCCCGACTACCTGAAGATGCTGGCCTCGATCAAGAGCGGCAAGGCGCTCTACGACGCCCGCCCGCCCTGGGGCACGCCTGACTGGAAACCCAATCCGCAGTACGTGCGCGAGATGAAGCGCTTCGGCCTCCTGCCCGACTCCTTCGACCTCGCCAAGCAGGCGCTCGACCCCTTCGCCATGGACCAGGCCTACTGGCGCTCGCTTTGGCCGACAGCCGACTGACCCGCGGCCCCGTGGCATGGGCGACCCGCCCATGGAGCACCATTACCGCTGAGATTTGTCCTCGTCTTCACGGCGATAATCTCCGGCGGCTGGTTGGCCGCCGTCGCCATTGGCAATTGTTTCGACTTTGCTCCAATCGAGGATACGCTGCATCAGAGGCCACTGGCGTTTGCCCTTTCTCAACCATCCCACATCCCGCAATACAGCACCGAGAAACATACCACCCAT
The DNA here is from genome assembly GCA_964434815.1 of uncultured Lentisphaeraceae bacterium. Taxonomy (GTDB): domain Bacteria; phylum Verrucomicrobiota; class Kiritimatiellia; order RFP12; family UBA1067; genus CAYSXF01. The sequence continues at coordinate 11,349 of CAYSXF010000038.1, read as the reverse complement.
CAATGCGCAGAAAAGCTTTACAGAAGCGTCGCACGTTTGAATGAATCCCAAAAAGCAAACAGCGAGCAATATCAGATGAAGCAAATAACTCATCGCGGCATTCCAAATGATACCGAGAATAGAATAGCCGCTTATTTTATATTTCAGGAGGTTCTTCGCCACCATTTGTTCATTTTTCATGTGTGTCTTGGTCAATGTTGCCGAATAGAGTTGTACAGCCAACTTCGGGCGGAGACGATCTCCACATTCGATGAGCGGTATGGTACAGACGATGCAGATGAGGGTCAAGTGGCTAAACGCTTACCGTACGGGAACACCAACTTCTCCTTGGTCTCAGGCGGAAAATCGTCTATGCTTTCTTCCAACATCGAACGTCGCAAAACGCGTTCCGTACAACACGCAAAGGGAAATCCGATGAAGAGTCTCCGTTTCTCCGCGCTGGCAGGCTTGAGCCTGCTGGTTTTCTCCACGCAGGCCGCGGTCAAGCTGCCGCACATTTTCGGCAACGACATGGTCTTGCAGCAGGGCACGCCGGTGCCCGTCTGGGGCTGGGCCGATCCCAGCGAGAAAGTCACCGTCGATTTCGCGGGCCAGAAGAAAGAGACCGTGGCCAAGGCCGACGGCACCTGGCAGGTCAAGCTCGACGCGCTCAAAGCCTCTGACCAGCCGGCCGTGTTCACCGTCACCGCGTCCAACGTCGTCGAATTCAAGAACGTGGTCGTCGGCGAAGTGTGGTTCTGCTCCGGACAGTCGAACATGGAGTTCAGCATGTTCAGCACGGACAACGCCGCGCAGGAGATCGCCGCCGCAACGTTTCCGATGATCCGCCATTTCCGGGCGCCCAAGAACTTCAAGCCGACGCCCGAGAGCGACGTCAACGCCAACTGGGAAGTCACCACGCCCGAAAGCATCGGCGGCCAGTCCGCCGTGGCCTTCTTCTTCGGCCGACGCCTGCATCAGGAGCTCAAAGTCCCCGTCGGCTTGATCAACTGCTCGTGGGGCGGCACACGCATCGAGCCGTGGACGCCCGCCTGCGGCTTCGCGGATCTGCCCGAGCTGGTTGGCATCAAAGACCGCGTGGACACCGCCGACCCGAAATCCCCCCTGCATCAGAAAGTGCTGGCCGAGTACGTCGCGGCCATGCAGGCCTGGATGTCCGATGCCAAAGCGAAGACGGCCGCAGGCCAGCCCATCGTGAACGCGCCCGAGTTCCCGCCGAACCTGACCTTCCCGAACGGGCAGGGCAAGCATCAGGAGCCCACCGTGCTTTTCAACGGCATGGTCGCCGGCCTCGTGCCCTTCGCTATCCGCGGCGCGATCTGGTACCAAGGCTGCTCGAACGTGGGCGAAGGCATGCTCTACCTCGAGAAGACCAAGGCCCTCGTCAACGGCTGGCGCGCGGTCTGGGGCCAGGGCGACTTCCCCTATTACCTCGTGCAGCTCGCGCCCTTCACCTATGGCGGCAACCCCACGGCCCTGCCCGGCATCTGGGAAGCCCAGGCCGCTGTGCCCGCCGCCATTCCGAACACCGGCTATACGGTCATCAACGACATCGGCAACACCAAGAACATTCACCCGACCAACAAGCAGGACGTGGGCCTGCGCATGGCGAACCAGGCGCTCTGCCGCACCTATGGCCGCAAGGACATCGCCTGGGCCGGGCCGGTCTGCAAGTCCTTCGCCATCGAAGGCGCGAAGATGCGCCTCACGTTCGACAACGCCAGCGGCCTCAAGACCCGCGACGGCAAGGCCCCGACCTGGTTCGAGATGTGCGGCGCGGACGGCCTTTTCGTCAAAGCTGACGCCGTGATCGAAGGCTCCTCCGTCGTGCTCTCAGCCCCCACGGTCACCGCGCCGATGGCGATGCGCTTCGCGTGGGACCAGACCGCCGAGCCCAACCTGGTCAACGGCCTCGGTCTGCCCGCTGGCGCGTTCCGCTGCGGCAACAAGCCCCAGCTCGGCGGCGTCATGTCCCTCCCCGAACTCAAGGGTTTCCGAAAGGTCTACGAGATCGACCTGCCGGCCAACGGCAACTTCGGCGCCGCCGCTCCTAAGTACGACACCGACGCGAGCGCCAGCGCAGGCGCTTTCACGCAGGTCGCCTACGTCCTGCAGCTCCAAGAAAGCGCGGGCAGTATCCGCTACGTCTTCGCCTCGATGGACGCCTTCACCAAGGACGCCAAAAAGCTCGGAATCCCATACATGAAGAGCGGCATCCGCCACCAGACGAAGGTCGCCAACCTGACCGTCCGCTCCAACGTCGACAGCATCCCGAAGCTCGACAACTCCGACGGCGGCAACATCGAGTTCTGGGACGCGAACTACGGCATGCAGAACGGCCTGAACCTGCCCGGCGCGAACGGCGGCAAGTATGACTTCGACGACCAGCCCACGTCCGACGGCGGCTACGGCAGCATGCAGATCCACTCGTGGAAGAACAAGGTGACTCTCTTCGCCTACAACAACTTCAATGGCAACGCGCCCTGCGACATCGGCATCGGAAACAACACCGCAGGCGAGAACCCGGACTACACCTTCATGGCCAACGGCGGCCTGTATTCCACCCGCCGCCTAACCGTGTTCGTGAAGTAGGCACCGAAGGAACGCTCAACGTTTAACGGTCAACGCCCAATGCTCAAGGCAAGCCCTTGAATATTGGGCGTTGCCGTTTGTAGTGGCGCCGTGAGGCGCTTCTTGCACGCCCAAGTCATGCCGCTGCTGAGTCCCGCGTCTCGTGAGGACTCTTGCCCTCCATGGTCCAAATCGAACCGTCCCGCTTGGGACGCATCCCCGAGGCGTCCGCCGGTCTCCGCCCGTACGTCCGGAGCCACGAGCCGGACGAAACTCGAAGGCTGCTGCACCGTCAACCGATGCTCCCTCGGCCATGTCTTCCGCAGCCACCTGCCCTTCCTGTGAGCGCTGATACGTCAGCGCTTCAACCTCACCTGACTGGGTGTGACGCCCTCGTGGGATCTGAAGGCTTTCGTCAATTTCATGCCGTCTTCGAAACCACAGGCCTCGGCCACGCTTTGGACCTTCTCCCGTGTGTTGCGTAGCATCTGTTTCGCCATGTTCAAACGCTGGCGCATGATTTCGCGCTGAATGGAGTGTCCCAAATACCCGTTGAACTTGTTGTAAAGACTGCGCCTTGACGCTCCTGACACGCCAACCACGTCATCAATCGTAAAGGACTCAGCCAAGTGACGCGCGATGAAGTTGAGCGCACGGCGCAACGGCTCGTCCTCTACCGTGAACACGTCGCTGCTCCGGCGCAGCACGAGTCCGCTCGGCGCGATCCGCTTAGGTTGCTCCGGAGCGCGGCCGCCACGCATCAGATGATCCAGCAGAACCGCGCCCTCATAACCGAGCGCCTCCCGGTTGCTGACCACGCTTGTCAGAGGCACCGGCCCCAGTTCGCTGTAGATCAGGTCGTTGTCCACGCCGATCACCGCCACCTGATCCGGCACCTCGATCCCGGCGTCCAGACACGCGCGCACCACGTAGTTCGCCTCGGCGTCGTATTGCGCCATGACCGCCAGCGGCTTGGGCAGTTTCCTGAGTTGCCGCCCGAGCCAGGGCAACAGGTTGTTGTACGCCTGCGCCTCCTGCCAGTGCGGCGTAAAGTCGATCTCGTAGAACCGTTTCCCCTCTTGTTCCGCCAATGCCCGGAACCCGCCCATGCGCTCCTGTACCACCGGCGCGTCACCGCCCAGAACCAGAAAGGCAAAGTGCTCGAAACCCCGGCTCAGAAACTCCTGCGCCGCCACACGCCCGATGGCGTCATTGTCGGGCAGCACGCGCGGATAAGGCAGTTCGGGAAGCTGGTCGGAGAGATTGACGACCGGCAAACCGGCCTTGGCGACAGACCCGATCAGCCCCACTTGGTTCCGGTCGGAAATCAGCGTGATGATGCCGTCGCCCTTCCAGGATGGCGGCACATTGCCCGAGTGGCTGGCCATGTCTTCAAGAATCCAGCCGGCCTCGCGCGCGTAACGCGCGACGCCCACATTGATCTCATGTACGTACCAGCCCAGCGCCAGCAGCACCGACTTGCGTTTCTTCTTGCCGGATGAAGTGGTGCCGATCTTTTTCATTTTGTCCTCTTCCCACCATTTTTTACTGTTGTTTCAGCGCTTTTGAGGCTGGCAAGATACTGTTTTTCCACGTCGCTGAGCGTTCTAGCCTGATACTTGACATACTCTGTTTTTGCTTTTTCAACGGCTTGCTCGTGACTGACGCTCCCGGCGTCGGCGAGCAGGCGTTCGCCGGTTGCCGTCAGAATCTTGTCGAGATGCTTTGCCCAGTCGCGCATCGTCATCGGCGCCTGGCGCTCGGCCTGCCGTTCAGCGAAATCCAGATACCCAGCCACAATCTGACCGAGCGCGCGCAATTCAGGCGCGGTCAAATAGTTCTTGGCAACCACTGCGTCCGCGAGGTGCGGCCTCTTGCCAGTAAAAGACATCAGTCCCATGAACTCTTTTTCCGCGTCGGCACGGCTGCAGATCACTTCGGCGGCGGTCTGACCGTGAACAGCGAAATGGATTTTGTTCTGAACTTTTCTAAAGAAGGCGACGGATTCATCGGCATCCGGGTCGTAGTCAACGCTGGTGGCGTAAATGTCCAGGACTTGGCGGTAAAAGACCTTCTCGCTGGCGCGGATGTCGCGGATACGTTCTAGGAGTTCCTTCCAGTAACCGCCGCCGCCAAGTTCCTTCAGGCGGGCGTCGTCCATGGTAAACCCCTTGATGATATATTCGCGCAAGCGGACGGTGGCCCATTGGCGGAACTGGGTGGCGACCTTGGAATTGATGCGGTAGCCAAGGGAGATGATCATGTCGAGGTTGTAGAACAAGACCTCGTAATTCTTTCCGTCGGCGGCAGTCTGTAAGCATTTCTTACACACTGCGTCGTCTTTCAATTCGCCGTCGGAAAAGATGTTTTTGATGTGCATCGTCACATTCGGGCGTGAGGTGCCGTATAGTTCAGACAACTGTTGCTGGGTCAGCCAGACGGTTTTATCCTCAAGGCGGACACTAACTCTGGCGATTTTGTCATCCGTTTCGTAGATGATGATTTGTGGCGGCTTATGGTCTCCGCTGCTTTCAGGCAACCTCTTTTTCATCGCCATTCCGCTCCTTCCTCATTCTGCCGATAATCAGTCATTACAGCACTCATGTAGGGGCAATGCCCAAAGTCGAACTACGACCCCCATGCCGTCTAGAGCTTTGCGAGCCACTCTTTCGCCTTCTCTCTTGCAAATAACACAATTCGTCTGTCATCATTGCCGAACTGATTTGTCGAAATGTCTTTTGACAGTATGACCATTAAACGTTTCGAATTACTGTCAAACAGTTTATGAATAAGGTCTTCATCAAGTGCGAAGACGTTTCCTTTTTCTGACTCTTTGTTGCAGACAACCAAACCAGCAAGTTGCGGTGTAGCAGTCTCTTTGTCAATCTTCGCCGAACTAAGCAAAAGCTTGGCAAACCAGCGCCAATCAGATGGATTAAAGCCGGGCCCGCCTTCTCTTTCTAAAGAGTGATAGACCGCAAATGTAAAGCAGGCATTAGTTTGATTTGGAGCTAAAGCGCTTAAGAGGTTGCGAGGGTGATTTTGAAATAAGTGTTTAGCATAAGATACAATTTTATTGCGAAGCTCTTTGTCACTGGACCTCAGATCATATTCGTGCTCACTAAAGTACCTAAAATTGGCAAAAATGTTGTTGGCAAGTTGAAGTGAGACAGGAATTGCTTTCTTGATTTCATCCTCAACCCATGTCAAGTGCTCTTGTGGATCAATGGGATTCCGTTTCGTTTTGAACGAAAGCTCAGCGAAACAGGGAATTAATTCGATGTTTGCTTCGGCACCATGTTTGTTCAGAGCATATGCAAAAAGCTGAGTAAACAATCTGCGATAGCCATGGCCGTCTGGAATTATACTAATAAAATGCTCAAAAAGCGTCGTGAAAGTCTGGTCTTCATAAAGCGAAGCACTGAGGGACTTGCCTCGATAATGTAAGCCATTGGGGGTGCTGTGCCAAAGGCTTATGCTTCTCAAAACCTCTTGGTCGCATATTTCGTCTGTTCGCAACTCACCTCTTACGAAACGATCCCAATAATCAATCGGAATTGATACTTGAAAACCTTGTGGTGCTCCGTCCTTTCGTATTATGCGATTCGGATCTTGCCATCCGTAGAATAGAAATTGAATTAATTGCTTTGCGGAAGAGGTGTCCCACGTTACTTTTGAACACAAAGACGTCCATTTGTTTTCAATAGCTTTTTGCCTCTCATCACGATTATTGAAGACACCGTCTTCCAAAAGACCTCGTAGCTCATTACAGTTATCAAGAATGAAGTCAAATGCTTCTGGAGCGGCAAATCTTAGAACATTAACGACCAAAAGGTCGTCGAAATCCAATTCGCCATGTAACTGCTCCCATGTCTTTAAGCAATGACGCAAAATGATTTTCAAAAGACGGGGGGTCTTAACCAATTTGCATATGTTGTCGATCGGTTTCTGATCTTCAGCAAATACTAACTGTTCAATAAAGGAAGCTTCAGTTGTGTGGTCACCTAGTTGACACGACCTTTTCTCTTCAGTCAGAGCATCAATCTCGTCCGGGAACATTGATAGACACAACTTCCGAAATGCAATAATTTTGCTAATTAACTGAATTTTGGTGATCACGCTACAGCCTCCATATAGTCACAAATGCGCACTAGTATGTTGGAATAGTTCTTTTCAGTTCCAATTGCGAGAATAAATGTAACGTGATGCAAGTTGTGCAATCTATCGAGTAGTGCTGGTATTTCCTCTTTGAGTGCTTTGTCGCTAACGTTTCTATCCAAGTCCTCGAGAATAATGACCAACCTAAGGCGTGCGACACTTAGCAAATTGTCGAGTTTGGTTAATTGCGCGACAGGGTCATGAGATACTTTTAGTAGGGATGCAATGATTGCTCCTGCCGGTGCCTTCACTTCCCCTAAGGCTTGACGGTAGTTCTCTGGCAGAGTCAATATCGACAAACAGTCGACGTATTGACTCACTTTCTCAACGGCCATAGCGAGGATATGGTTTGAAATTGAACCACTAGCCCGTCCCCATCCATCGACCTTGCAAAGTACATTTCTTTGCGGACAGTCGTTAGATAGATGTTTTATCACAAGATTAATGAGGCAACTTTTGCCGGAACCAAAGGGGCCAACAATGCCAATGCTCGCTGGGGCATCATGTAAAATAAGGGAGGCGATTCGTTTTGCCTGGATGTCATGTGAGAAGTGGTCATAAACTTTGTCATTAATCGGAGATTCGTTGATGACCCAGTTCAGGAGGTCAAGTTCCTCACTATCTAATAGCTTGGCCTTACCATCTGGGCACGTGTACAGTCTCTGGCTTGTCGTCTCAAATTCGTAAAAGTGTAAATCAAGTTTCTTTGCAAGTAACACTGTTAGCAAACCACCTGTAAAGGCCACAATAATAAATAGGCATTCCTTAATATTAAGATGAGAAATGTGGAGAAGCGATATGTGATGCACCGTTGCAGCTCGAAAGAGAAATGTGCCTGTTGCAAGTAACGCCACGATCCAAATGGGGGGATACCTTACCATCGTAAACGAGGAGTGGTCGGGATTAATGCTCCCCACACGCATTAAGACGAGAGACATTGAGATAGAGATCATGAACACGGCGAAAATTATCTGACATGAAGACAACCCGTCGGTCATGGACGCTAACAAAGTGGATAGGCGAATAATAGGGCTCTCAATGATCGGGAAGAGGACTGCGACAGTGACCATCAGGCAAAGCGTTTCGAGCCAGCGACGAAACGTTAAATTAGCATACGACGCGACTGTTTTCTTGCCGAGGCGCGTATTGAGAAAGGCATTCAGTGGTGATTTCATGCCTTGCCCTCGATAATGCGCACGGTGTCGAGCGTTTGAAGTTTGTCGAGCGCGATGCGGAGAGGGTGGGTGCCGTCGTAAAGGGTTTCGAACAGGGTGCGGAGACGCGGCAGGCGGTCTTCTTCCGGGATGGTCCCGATGGCGGGCAGTCGTGTCATGGGGCAGCCTTTGAGAGTTTTTCTGTTGAGGGGGGTTGACGGTCAACACTCTGATGGGGTACAGTATTCACGCAGGCAAGCGCAGGGTTTGTAGAGGCCGCTGGCAACAGTGGCAGCCCGTATGGGTGGGACACTCGAACCTGGGGTCTGCATCATTTTAGACCTCCTTCGGCGAACACCGCGAGTTGCGGGTTCGCCGATTCGAGTTTCTGGAGGTCTTCCGGCCAGAATTTCAGGCCGTATCCGATGGTTGTCTGCTTGTGCCGGTAGTACGTGGGTCGCAGGAGCGAGGCGTATTTGTCCTCCGCTTCGCCGAAGCGGTTGGGTTGGACGGCATAGAAGTGGCTGGACGCCACGGCGTCGGCTGCCTGAAGTCCGGCAAGCTTGTCGTGGTTGACTGCCGATACGCGCTGCGGATCGATGGCGCTCCAATCAATCCTAACGTCCATGGGGTCGCTTTGCTCTTTGAGCAGGAGCAGGTAATCGCGCAGATCCTCATAGGACATGATGCTCCGGTTGGAAAAGATCACTTCGGCGTGGGCACCGCCTTTCGCCGGGTCAGCATGGTCGCGGCACAGCCAGGATATGCGTTCCAGCAACAGGCGGGTGGCATACCGGTAGAGCAGGAACTTCTCGGCTTGAAACTTTTCTGGCTCGCGGATGCTCGGCTTGTGGATGATAACACTGACCGTGCGCAAGGGCACGCCAGCCAGTTTGCGAATGTAGGGCACGCGCTGCTCGTGCCGCAGGTCGCTGAAATGAAGCTGCTGTTTCGGCGGTTTGTTGAGCAGTTGTCGCACTTCGGACAGCAAACGCACCAAGGCCATGTCCTTTTCTTTCCGGATCACGATGGCCGAAAGAACCAGCCAGCGGCTACTTCCAGTGCCGTCGGGCTTGAAAACGAAGCCTTCATCGCCCGATTCATCAATATAGACTTTGAAGCCGATATTGCTCATACCTTCCTTTCAATGATGCGCACGGTGTCGAGCGTTTGGAGCTTATCGAGCGCGATGCGGAGGAGGTGGGTGCCGTCGTAAAGGGTCTCGAGCAGGGTGCGGAGACGCGGCAGGCGGTCTTCTTCCGGGATGGCCGCGTGAGGCATTGCTCCATTCAATTCTTGCACAGCTTGCGCAAGAATTATATCTCCCTTGGAATAAGCAAGATAGAACGCCCTCATCCGCCAGATGTTGACTACGCGGACGGCGGACGTACGGTCCTGGAGGACGCGATCCTTCAGCGCAGCAAGGAAGCCCGGATAGTCCGAAGATGACGGTGTGTCAGTCATGGTTCATCCGTTCCCAACAAAACGCTTATTACCCTCTCTTTCGACAATATAGTGGACATAACAACTCACAAAAAGGTTCTGAAGCGGCGGTTGCAGAAGAAACGACCGCAGATGTCGCGCCAGCGCCTATCCCAAGATGATCAAGTTAATGCAGACATGATACTCCCGTACCTATAATTGGACAAGGCAGGAATAGAGAAAATGGGTAATCGGTTGGCGGCCGGGGCGTTCGAGGAGTGAGCGTTGCTGGCGAACCTGTGTCGCAAGCTCGGGAGCGGGGACACTCCTGTCCCCGAAACGTCGGCCAAGCGTCGATCCGCAGGCGGTCGTCTCGTTGTATCCTGCGGCTTAGTATTGCACAACCGTTCACAACGGGGACAGGAGTGTCCCCGCTCCCAGCGCTACGCGCACACTACGCGCGTTCCTCGATCCCTCCGGCCACCAACCGATTACAGAATGCGGCAGGTAGGCGGGTATCCCCGCCTTTAGCAAGCCCGCTTTCTCGCGTCCAGAATCCTGCGGGTCTCGAGTACCCGGTCACGCGTCAGCGGATACAGCAGAATGAACAGGAGCGCGACCAGCACAATCCCGCCCTGCGCGGCGATCAGAATCCACTTCATGTTGATCAGTTGCGCTTCTGTCGGCGCGCGGGCCGCCTTGTGGTAGCCGACCAGCCACGGAATCAGCCCGCTCATCCCCATCATCAGGACGCCCGCCAGCTTGCTGAGAAAACCGGACATGGCCGCATACGCTCCCTCGCGCCGCAGCCCGGTGACACGCTCGTCCTCGTCGCAGATGTCCGCCGTCATCGAAGCGAACATCAGCGTGCACCCTTGCAGGCCGAGATTCATCAGTATCCCCGGGATCATGGAGAGATAGGGATGGAACCTGAGCGGCAACTGCGGCAGCCAAGGCTGGCAAGGGGCCAAGAAAACGGACATGGCCGCCACGCCGGTCAGGATCGACACGCACCCGGCCGCAGCCGTTGTCTTTTTTCCGAGGCGCACCGAGCAGAAGACCCCCAGCGCCACACCCGCATAGGTCATGACGTTCTGAACGCTGCCGCTCACCGCCACAAGCAACCCGTAGCGCGTCTGATCGCCCCCGCACACATAGTCCAGCAGCAGGAAAAACCCGGCCGATCCGCCGCAGCAAACCCCCACCATGAGAAAGAAGACTGCGGCCTGAAGCATCAGGAAAGCCCGGTTCCTGACCGTCAGCGCGAGGGCTTCGCGCAGAGGCATCCGCGCCTGCGCCGAACCCCGCGCCTTTTCCTGGCAGATCCCCACCGTCATCAGCGCGCCTGCCACCATCACAGCCCCTGCCAGCACGCTCAGCCAGCGCACACCGGGCGTCATGCCCGAGAACTGGTGGCAGAACAGATAGAAGAAGTTCGGCAGGAAAAAAGCGATGCCGGACATATACCCTTTCCAAGCCTGAATACGGGTGCGCTCATGATAATCCGTTGTCAGCTCATAGCCGAGCGCCAGATACGGCACATAGAAAACCGAGTAACACACCGTGTAGAGCGACGTCAGTCCGCCGATGTAGGCAAACATCCCCCACTTCGGCCCCAGCAGACCGTTCAGCAAAGCAGGAGCCCAGAGAGTCGGCAACAGGAAAGCGCAAAGGATCATGCCGGCCAGAATAAAGGGCTTCCGCCGCCCCCACCGTGTCCGCGCATTGTCGGAGAGGCTTCCCATCGCCGCATCGGAGAGCGCGGCGATCGCTCGCGGGATGGCCATCGCCATGCCCAGCAGGGCTGGGTCCATACCGAACTCACGCGTGTAAATGGGCGTCGCCATGTTCTGCGGCACGGTATACGTCAAGTAGTCCGATATGCCCCCCGCGCCGTAGCCGATCTTCATTTTCAGCGGCACACGGTCGGCGGCAGGAGTACCATCGGCCACATCTATAGTTTTTTCTTCTGTCGGCACGCGCCCCCTCGTCTCATCTACAACTTAGACGGATTACGATTAAGATCAGGATCTGTCTCTTATAC
>CAYSXF010000037.1:0-12523 GCA_964434815.1 uncultured Lentisphaeraceae bacterium | reverse complement strand
CGCCCCCAGTCATGCACACGGCTCTGAACACTCTTTCCCTACACGCCGCTCTTCCGATCTCCAGGGCTTCGCGGAAGTTCTCCAGATGAAACCGAGTCCCGGCGGCGAAGTCGCTGAACGGCCCGGTATTGGCATTGATTTCGGTGACGTAGAACGCCGTGTTCGTGGGGTCGAAGAACCGCCCGCGATGGCGCGAAATTTCCCACGAGTGATAAACCACCGCCGTGACATCGCTCAACTGCTCCTGCGGCACCCCGGCCAGCGGCGCAAGCGTGTCCGGATACCCCAGGATCAGCGCGTGGCTCAAAACGATCTCTTTCCCGGTGATTGGATCGCGGCCCTTTGCGGTGGCACCCCGCATGTAGGTCCAATCCTCGTTCGGCGTGCGGGCGCGGGTCGCCCGGCGGCCGTTGACCCAGAGCTGCTCGAAATACCACTTGCCCGCAGCGACTTCGGGCACTGCGGCCTGCCAGAGGTACCCGTTTTGCTTCTTCCAGCCGGTGATGCGCGTGCCGCCGGAAAACACCGGCCGCGCACCGGGTGCCGCTTCATAAGTCACGCCGGAATCCGCCGGCGTGAACGCCACCGTCCCGCGCAAGGGATAGGTTCCGTCCGCGATGACCACCCGCGCCGCAAGCCCCGGATTCTTCTTGCGTTGTTGCCGGACGGCATCCCGCGCCGCCTCGAGGGTAGCGAAGGGTTTCCGGCGTGTGCCGCGATTGGCGTCGCTGCCGTCCACGGCCACGAATAAGCTGACCTTATCGCTGCCGTTTCCCGAGGGAGTGGCAGAGCAATCGGCGGCTGGGGCCGGTGAATGAATAAAGGAGCAGCCCGCCAACGACAGGAGGAGAATCAACATTCCCAGAAGCACAGCGGCATGGCGATTCATAATCAATTGCGCTCTCACTTTCGTTTCCAGATGTTTTGCAATTAGACGGCTTTATCGTGGATTCATCGTCATGGCAGGAACGGAGGGCACCTGTTTCGGCCAAGAGGCGCGGTTGGCATCATGGATCAGCCCGATCTGCTCCACGGGAATCCGCTGGAACCCGAGCGCCCACGCGGGCGAGTCCTTCTTCAACTCGAAATCCGTGGCGGGCGACTGGTCGTTGGGCTGTTCAGCAAGGCTCGAAGCGGCCTCGGTCAGGTTGTTCTCCTGGCGCAGCATCTCAGGCGTCGCATGCCAGTGGGTGCCCACCCATTTGCCGACACAGACGTTCCGCACCAAGGCGTTGTTCTCCGGCGGCACGCCTTTGAACGCCGCGCCGGTGAGGGCCGGGCCTTCGGGCGGACCGTAGCAGGCGTCGAGCGTTTTCATCTCAGGGTAGCGCACCCGGTAGAGCGGCAGCGGCGCCGCCGCGAGGCTCTTGCGCATGAAGTCATCCACCATGCCGCGCCATTGCGGTGTCGGGTCGAGGCCGCGGGCGTCCATCTGCACCGCCGGATCGCACTCCACGAACAGGTTGTTCTCCACCCGGTGATCGCGGCCGCCGCCGATGAACATCGCCCAATGCGCCTTGTAGAAGATGTTGCCGAAAACCTCCGTGCCGCTCACGCAGTCGTCCATGTAAACCCCCATCGAGCCCAGGCCGACGCCGCCGAGGTGATGGATGAAGTTGTTGCGGAACTTGTTGCCGCGGTAGGTGTAGTCGCGCCCGGTATAGATGGCGCCCACGTCGCCGGTCTCCAGCGCGACGTGGTGGATATCGTTGAATTCGATCAGATGGTCGTTGCCCAGGAAGAGAATCGCGCAATGCGGAAGATCGTGGATGAGATTGTGGGACGCGCGCAGGCCGACACCCGCCATCCGGATCGCGGGCACATAGCACTTGGACCAGCGGCCCTGGCGTTGGAAGTGGCAGTTCTCGACAAAGTGTCCGCCCGGTGCGAGCGTCTGCCGGTCGCCGCCTTCCAGCACCACGCCGCCATCTCCTGTGTCGAACATGTCGCACCCCGCCACGCCGTGCCCCGTGCCGCCTTCAATGATCACCGCGGCGTTGCCGATGTTCCGGAGAACGCAACCCGCAATGCGATTGTTGGCGCCGCCGCGAATCTCCACCGCGTTGGCGCGGGTGGCTTCGAAGGTGAGGCCGCGGAACGTGACGTTCGAGACGTCCGTGAGCTTCAGGAGAGGTTGGTCGAGCAGGGAAAGCAGAATCTCAGGGGCGCTCCCAGCAGCGGGCGGCCAAAAATAGAGGATGCCGGTTTTGCGCTCCAGAAACCACTCGCCGGGCTGGTCCAACTCTTCGAGCACGTTCAGAAAGTAGAACCGCTGGCCTTCGCGAAAACCGTAGATGCCGTGCGGCGGAGCTGTCTTGATGAGGCGCTGCTCCAAATCCAGCGCGGCTACCTTCTCGTAGGAATTCGCCCAGTCGTAAGACCAGTAGCCATGAACCCAGAGGTCATTGATATCCTGCCAGCGCCGGGGGTGGTCGCCGGAATAATTGAAGCCGGCCGGTAGACCGCCCAACTGACTGCCGTTGCCCTCGTCCACCTTCGAGGCGCTCGGATAGCTGGCGATTTTTGCGAACTCGCCCTCGTTCGGCCAGCGGGCGAGCGTCATGGGGCGGTGGTCGAAAAAGAGTTCCGAGTGCGCGACCGAAACAGAACGGCCAAAGCCGCGCGATATGAGTTCGCCGCAGTTGGTGACGCCGAGGGCGCGCAGGTTGATCTGAACCACATGTGCCCGCGCCGCCTCATCCAACCGCGCGACGACGGCGGGATCGCTGACGGGTTGGAAGCCGGTCAGCGCGCGTCCGCCAAGCAAACGCACAGGCTCGCCTTTGTAAGCCTGCCAGACAACCGGAGCTGCCTCAGTGCCGGAATCACCGGCAACGAGAGCAAGCGTGTTGGTGCGGAGATAGTCGCCGCCGCGCAGAGAAACGACAATCGGTTTGTCCGCCGCCTTCGACTTGCGGACCGCGTCCCGCGCACGCTCCAGCGTGGCGAAGGGTTTCCGGCGCGTGCCGGGGTTGGCGTCGTTGCCGTCCGCAGCCACGAAGAAGTGGGCTTGCTCAGCGGCAACACTTATCTTCAGAACATGGCAGCCTGTGGGCAGAACCAAGGCCGACACAAGCAGCAGGAGAAACACGGAGTGTATTTTCATTTTACCACCTTGAGATATCGCTTTCCCTCTGTCAGTTTCAGCAGCTTGCCTTCGCCGGGGGCGAGAGTGAGATGCAGTTTGCCTTCGGAGATGGGCACCTTGGATGCGGCACCGTCCGTGGCGCTGATGATCTGCACTTTCCGCACCGCAGAACCTGGACGCAGGTCGCACTCGACCGGCTTGGTGTAGTCATGGAGAAACAACCCGCCAACGGCAGGAGAGAAATAAATGTTGCCAGCAACAAGGAGAGGTGTCGTGTGATACTCATTTGCGTTGCGTTTTGGGTTGGCGCACTCATGGTTGGTTCATTTCTTTTCCCGAGGTGCTTGCCATCCGATGGCGGCCATGTGGTAGCCCTCGTGAAGGGTGGATTGCTTCGCGTAAAACACGGTGACCAGTCGGCCGTCGGAAAGTTGGACGGTGCTGGGATAGCCCATGTCGCCGCTGACTTGAAACAGACGCAGCGGTGCGTCCCACATCTTCCCGTCGTCTTTGCTGAGGCGTGCCTCGATGTTGCCGTTGCGGCGGTTGCCGTAGGTGAGGACGAGGCGCTTGTCTTTGAGCCGGATCAGGCTGGGCGGGTGCTTGTGAAAGCCGGTGAGCAGGCCCTCATCGGTCCATGTCTTGCCGTCGTCGCTGGAGCGGAACTGGCGCAACTCCTGCCCCAGTTCCGGCGCGGGCTTTTCCGTCGTCCGCGCAACGCAGAGCCAACCCTTTCCGGCGAGCGGAAGCAGCACGCCTTCGTTGATCTTTTCCGCGATGATCGCCGGCCCGCCCCAGGTGCGCCCGTCATCGCGACTGGTCATCATGTAGCCGCCGAATTCTTCTTTTCCCCGATACGCGTAAACGACCGTCCGCAGAGTCTTGTCCGGCGCGGCCACGACGGTGCCGTAGGGCCTCCACTCGACGCCCTCGCGCAACTCGCGCGGGAAGTCCCCTTCTTTCTTCCACATCCGGCCGAGGTCTGCGGAGCGGAACACGCCGGTCGGCATGAGCGGTTTGCGTTTGCCCTGCGCGTTTGCGGCATCCTCGTATCCACCCGAGAGCAGAAGCAGGTCGCCGTTGGCCGCAAAGCCCGAGCATGAGTCGCAGTAGTTCGCATCCTTGTCGGGGCGCGGTGCGGCAGTGCCGCGCTTGGCCCAGGTATTGCCGCCGTCGGTGCTGGCCCAGCAATCCACATCGCCCGGCAGCGTGGTGTGTCCCGGCGCGTTGTAGCCGAGGGCGAGCAGGGTGCCGTCCGGCGCACAATGAAGCTGCGGCCACAGCCCGCCGCCTTTCACGACGACGGCGGTGAAGTCGGGTGTCAGCGGAGTCGCCTCCACATCGTCCTTGAGGTTTCCAGCCGGCACTATGGGCGCGAACTTTTCAGCCTCGTCGGCACCGTACAGGTGCCAGGCAGTGCAGCCCAGCAGCAGGGCGTATAGTCCGAGGCGCCGGTTCATATTCATTTGCGTTACGTTCTTGCTTGGCGTACTCATGGTTGGGGTCCTGTTCACTGGGTTTTCTCAAATAGGCTTGGCGTCATCGCCGGCTTACTTGCCGGGCGGGACAGGGGATTCAACTTCCGGCAGCGAGAGCACGACATCCGCGGCGCGCGATTCGGGGGTGACCTTCAGCGATACGACCTTCGCGCCGCGGTAAACGCATTCGACCGTGGTGTTGAACGGCGCGTGCAGTTTGAACTCCGCATCCCATTCTTTCGGCCAGGCGGGCAGGAGATAGATTTTCCGGTCGGCGGACTGGAGCAACATGGACTGGAGTGTCATCTGCGCCGCGCTGCCGTTCTGGACATCCGCCGCCCAGTCACCGTCATGAATGGCTTTGAAGCGGAACCGCGTGCCGGGGTAGGTGAAGCGCCACGCGAGCTGTTTGCGCGCCTCGCTTGGCAGGCCCAGATACGCGGCGACGATGCCGTCGTAGTCCCACACGCAGTAGTAGCCGGGGAACTTTCGCGCCAGGTAGGAGGCGCGCGCGATCTCAAGCTCCGGCAGCCCCACGCCGTAGAGCCGGTAAGGAAAGACGGCGTACAGCTCGCCGTTTTCGCGGTTGTGTACTTCGCCCGCGATGCGTTCGGCGGAGGCGAGCAGCGTGCGGCCGTTTTCCGTGCGGGTCGGGATGGCCGGCAGTTGCGCCAGCAGCCGGCTCCAGCCGTCCCGCTGCTCCGCCGGAACCAGTGACGCGGGAAGGTCGAGCAACTGCGTCAGGCAGTCGCGTAGGCCGGCGATTTCCGGCATCGGGTTGGTGGCGTCCCACCAGGTCTCCAGCATCTGCGACGGCTCGATGCGCAACCGGCCGTCCGTGCCGCGCGGCCAGTGTTGGTCGTGAAAGAGCAGGACGGCTTTAGCCAGCGGCAACAACGTGCTGCGGGCGAAGTCTTCGTCCTGAGAATAGGCGTGGCAGTTGAGCGCCAGCGCCACCAGCTCCAGGCCTCCCTGCCAGTAGTGACGGATATATTGGTTCTCGGTTTGCCACACGGGCCGGTTGGCGCGGTCCCAGCCGTAGCCCAGGCCGCCGTTGTTCAGGTGGGCGCCCCAGAAGTGCATGGTTTCCGGGAAATACGCGCCGGCATGATTGAAGTAGAGCTTCGTGCGCGTCTCGGCCAGCGGCAGCGCGGCCAGATACATGTCGAACAGCGGCTGCATGAAACCAAAATCACCCTCTGCAGCTAGCGGCCAGTAGATATGCCGCGTGTTCTGGAACCAGTAGGCGCCGCCCCAGGCCCGGAAGTCCGCGTCGTATTCGCCGTACTGGCCTTTGGGATCAAAACGGCCGTCGGTGTTGAAGATGGCGCCGTTGAACTTCACCGGGAACGCGCCGCGCCCGGTGCAGGCGATGAGATAGCGGTGCCAGTGCCAGCCGCGGGTCAGCGCGCCCGTCTCCTCCTCCGCGCCGCCCGACACGCGCACCCAACTGCGCTCCCAGAAGGCCTGCCACCATTGCCGGTGCTCCGCCCAGGCGCGTTCCGGCGGCACGGCGGCCACGCCTTGAGCCTGCCGCAGGAGCTGGTCCTGCCACGCCT
Organism: uncultured Lentisphaeraceae bacterium; assembly: GCA_964434815.1. GTDB lineage: Bacteria > Verrucomicrobiota > Kiritimatiellia > RFP12 > UBA1067 > CAYSXF01. The sequence continues at coordinate 6,398 of CAYSXF010000037.1, read as the reverse complement.
GGGCCGTGGCCGTCTGCGCGGTGAGCGCGTGAATTTGCACATCGAATTGGCGGGCCGGCTGTACCGGGCACAGAGCGGACGGGCTGCTGTTGGTCAGCCCGGCGCCTTGCACCAATGCGCCGAACGTGCGGTCCAGCAGCGGATCACGCGCTTGCCCGAGGAACGACTCCAGGCCCTGCAGACGCAGCGTGGCGGGATAGATGGAGGCCTGGTTGCGCTGATACCAAATGAGTTGGCGCTCCAGCCCGGGAACGAGGACGTCGGCTTCAACCCAAGGGGGCTCTTCCCTGCTCAACCCGTCGGTGCCGCCGCTTTCCCGGGGCGTCAACGGCCGCTTCACCGTACGCCAGCTTTCCAGGCTGACCTTGAGAGACACCGCCTGCTTCGCCCAGGCCTCGACGTGTGCCACCGGGCGGTTCGCGTCCACCCACACGCGGAGGCTCACCTCCTGTCCGGGCGCGCCGGCCGTGATTTTCACCGCGCCCTCGCGCAGGTCCAGCTCCTGACGGAACGGCTGGCCCGCGTGGAAGGGATTTGGCGTCAGCGCCAGCCGGAGGCGCCCCAGCTTGAGCAGGCGTCCGAAGCCGTCCCAGGCGTCCGTCTTGCCCACGTAGAGAAACAGGTCGCTGTCCGGCTCGATCCAGACGTTGAGGCCGAGGTCGCCGTTGCCCACGGGCATAAAGCCGGCGGCATTGGTGCTGGGCGATTCCCAGACGACACTGGCGCCGTCCACGGGGTGAGCCGATGCGGCCCAAAGGGGAAGGGGCAGGAGCAATAACAGGTGGAATGGAGTCTTTTTTTTCATACCGCTTGCCGTGTCACTTTCCGAGGTCACTTATAGGTGGGGTTTGTGGTGCAGGCCACCGCGCCATAGCCAAGGGCTTCGGCAGCCTCCTCGGGCGTCGGATTATTGATCCACAGCCGTGTGGGTGTCTCCCGGCTGATCGTGTGAAAATAGGTTGATGCCATACGATATCCTTCCCTATACCTTCAGCGTTCTTGGTTCTTGGTTCTTCGTTCTTGGTTCATCAATAACTTCGATGTTCGGCGTTCGATGTTCGATGTTCGGCGAAGCCGTTTGCGGCCACGCCCTTCTTAGTCAACAACCACATTCGCCCCGCTGCCCGCTGAGCGGCAGGCCGCCTCAATCACCTTCATGGCCGAGAGGCCGAGCCGGGCCGGCGACCCGTTTTCCGCCGTACCCAGAACGGCGTCAATCAGATTGATCACCGGCACCGAAGACGGATAGACGTTATCAATTGGCGGAAGCGTTTCCACCCCTCCCTGATCATCATAAAACGCGGCGGTGCCTCTCCACAGCTCCAAAAAGGCCATGCCCTTTTCGCCGTAAATCCGAATCTCAAAATTGCGTTCCGAAAGCATGGTCGCGCCCGTCGATGCGATGGAGACCAAGGCGCCGTTATCCATCTTCACATTGAGCGTGTCATAGAGGTCCACCGCCAGGCCGGCGTTGTCAAAGCGGGCGAACACCTCGGCCGGCTCCAGCCCAGTGATAAAATTCAAATAAGCCGCCGCATGTGAAAGCTGACAGTAGATCTGCCCGCCACCTGCCACCTTCGGATCGCTGTATGAATCGGGATGCGGTTCCGGCGGCTGCTCCGTATAGTCGCTCACCAGCCCGCGCCGGACAATGATGCCCGAGAGGGATTCCCCCCTGTACAAGCCGCCGGAAAAGTTGGTCATGAGCATGCTGACCATCTTGATCGTGCCCAAGGTGCCAGCCTTGATCCGCCTGCGGGTTTCCACCGCATGCGCTGTATAATGCCAAGGACAGCTGATGAGAAAGTGAACACCGGCCTTATCGGCCAGTTCCACGAGTTCTTCGGCCTCCCGCCGCGTAAAGGTCATCGGCTTTTCAATCAAAACATGCAGCCCGCGTTCCAGCGCAGCCCGGGCTTGGACATAATGCATATTGGGAGAAGAGCTGATGACGACCGCATCCAACCCGTCAACCTGGAGGACCTCCTCGATGTCCGTGCAGGCGTACGGCACAGCGAACGCGCGGCAGAGTGCAAGTGCCTCTTCCCTCTTTCGCTTCTGCACGGCGAGCAGCCGCGCACAAGGATGCTTCTGTATGGCCGGAAGATGCACAGCGACCGCCCACGATCCGGCACCGACGACCGCGCAATTTACCCTTTTAATGTCCATTTTTTGCTTCCTGTCCTCGGCCTTTTCCTGCGGCGTATTCCGCAGTCGCTTCGAGCATAGCCCGCACATTCGCTTCCGGGGTCCTCACGCTGAGGCCGCCCGCCGAGGAGAGCAGCAGGCCGCCCCCCGGCGCGCAACGCTCCAACACGTTGCGACAAGCGGCCCGCACCTCCTCCGCGCTGCCATAAAGCATCATCTGGATCGGATCAATGTTGCCCATCAGGCACATGCGGCTCCCAATCGCTTCGCGCGTTTTTGCGGCCTCGGTGCCAAAATGAAAGAGGGAGGCGCCCAGATCAGGAATCCGATGCAGCACATGATCAATCAGGCCCTCATTATGATACATCGTGAGCGCTGCGGGGAACGCGGCGTAGATTTCGCGCATGTAAGGAAAAAAGAACTCCTCGAAGTGCTCGGGGCTGATCTGCGTCGGGAAGTGATCGGCCACGAAGATCCGCTTGAGCGTGCCGATCCGGGTTTCGAGATACCGCAGCCACTCGATCAAGGTGTCGGTGACCAGCCGGAGCAGCGCGTGAACGAGTTCCGGCTCATCGTAAAGTTCCAACAGAAAATCGGCATAGCCCCGGATGACGGCCGCGGTTTCCAACGGCCCCATCAAAAAAACCGAGCCGTCGAGATACCCATACTCTTCAATGTATTTCTTGTCTGTGTGCCGAAACATGTACTCGTAGGTCTCGATCACTTTGGGAAACAGGCCGTCCTGCCGCACGTTGACCGGCTTCATGCTCAACACCTGCCGCATCGCCGTTATCGCCGGGCGCGCCGAGGGCGCCTGATCCTCCTCCCAGATAATCGGACAGCCGAACGCCGAGGCCTCCACGGCCACTCCGTAATCCGGCCAGATGCCCGGCAGCAGCACGGCCTCCGGGAAACGCTCCTGCAGCTGAATCTGCACCCGCAGCTTACACGCCACGTCTTCGTAATACTCCCGAAGGGTGTGCCCGAGCGCATGGGCATACCAGTGGCCGACCGACCAGATCACCGTCGGCACCCGCTGCGGCACGCCGCAGGCCACCGCCGTCCTGAAATCATCCATTAACCCTGCTGTCATTGGCTTGCCCTTGCTGTTCACCGCATGCACAGTCCGCCGATAAAGTCGAAGGTCGCCCCCGTCGTGAAGCTGCACTCGTCCGAGCACATGAAGGCCAGCGGCGGCGCCATTTCCTCCGGCGTCGTAAGCCGCCCCAAAGGAATGCTCCTTTCGGCGATTTCTTTCTTTTTCTCTTCCGAGAGGCAATTGATCTGATCCGTCGCCATGGTTCCCGGCGAGAACATGTTGACCGTGATGTGATCCCGGGCCAGCTCTTTGGCCGCTGATTTGCTGAAGGCGATCATCGCCCCTTTGCTCGCGCTGTAGACGCTCGCCTGCGCCATGGCCCCGAACTGGCCCGAGGCGGAAATCACATTGATGATCTTCCCGCCGCCCTTGCGGCGCATGACCGCACAGACCGCCTGCATGAGAAAGAACGGCCCCAGGGCATTGATGTTCATGATCCGCTGCCACTCCTCTACCGTCGTTTCCAAAAATGACGTCCGCGGACAGATGGCGGCGTTGTTGATCAGCACATCGATCCGTCCGAAATCCTGCTCAAGCTGAGCCGTCAGCCTGCGGATCGCCTCCACGTCGCCCAGGTCAGCGGCATAGACGCGCACGTTGCCGCCGATCGTCTCAGCCACGGCGCGGACTTCGTCTGCACGCACATCCACCAGCGCCAGCTCCGCGCCCTGCCCGGCCAACACCTTCGCGGCAGCGGCGCCCAGCCCCCGGGCCGCGCCCGTGAGCACAATCACTTTCTTGTCCAAGCGAAACATGAGTCCCTCCCGTTCCTCAGTTATTCCTCTTTCATACAGAGCCGCAGAAAATCGCGGAGAAGCACCGTTTCCGAAAGGTTGTCAACCTCGTTGCAGTGCTCCCAGTCAATCCACACATACTCAAGGCCCAATGCCCCGGCATACCCGCACTCGCGCATCAGCCGGAGCACCCGCCTGAAATCAATCGCGTTTGCTTTAAAGGAAGACTGGAGTCTTCCCTGACAGGCACAGCGGGCATGAAAATGAGAGGCCTGGGCAACCAGCGGATCAATCTCCTCCTGCGGCACGCCCGACCGGATAAAATGGCCGTAGTCGAGTGTCAGGGTCAGCCCCGGCACCTGCCGCACCAGCGCCGCCGCCAGAGCCGGGGTCGAGATGACCGACCCGATATGCGGCTCCACCGAAAAGACCACGCCCGCAGCCTGCGCTTTCTCCAGCCGCCACGCCAGCTCCTCCGCGCAACGCGCAAAGGCGGCCTGGGCCTCGGCCTCATTTTCAGACGTGACCCCAGGCAAGGCGCTCATGTGCAACGACCCGGAGGCGACCGTGTATTCAAGGGCTCGTTCAAAGATCTCCCGTGAGCGCCGCCGCTCGCTCGCCTCCGGATGGTTCGGCGCCAGCCTGATAAAATCCTCGCCGGGCGTCAGGAACACATCGGAAACCCGCAACCCGTTCGCAGCCACCTGACGCGCCAGCGCACGGCCGGCTTCCGCCGGTTTTTCCAGCTCCCGCAGAGGTGACAGGTGCGATCCCTTTGCGAACAACCCGATGTCAACACCCGCCAGCCCCAGCAACGCAATGGCCTGCAGCGCCTTTTCATGCGGCAGCAGAGGAAAGGTGAAGTCCGCACAGGCCAACAGGTTCTTCATTTTACTCATAGCGATTACCTCACGACGGCTTGCAGCCACGACCAACTGTAAACCAGATGTCCCTCATACCCGCAGGTGTTGCCGTTCCAGTCCATAAACTCGGCACCCTCAGGCCCGCGGTTGATGACACCGTTCTGGAACCCGCCGCCGTTGGCGAACACGCCGTCCCGCTGCCGCCGGAGCATGGCGTCGAGAATGAAATCGGCGCGCTCGTTCAGGCCGGCCGCATACAGCGCCGCAAGCAGGTAGGAGGTGTTGCTGACACAGCAGCCGCCGTTGAGGTATTTGCCAAACGTATCGCTGCCGTCCTCCTTCTGTCCGCCATAGGCCTGGAACTGATCGTCCCGATGGGCGGGCTTGACCATCACGGGCACGCCGAGGTCGAAACGCTTAAAGCCGCTCGCGTCCAGCGCGGCAAGGTATTTCTCGAGCATCGGCCGGGCGGTCTTGCCGTCAATCACGCCGTTGTTGACGGCCATGCTGGTGGGCACGTCCGACCAGAGAGTGTGCAACTGGCCGTCCGCGCTGCGCCACCAGCCCAGCCAGCCCGTGGCCGAATCGTAAAACGCGGGCACATACGCCGCGCGGAGCTTGGCGGCCAGCGCGGTGTAACGCGCGGCCGGCTCCGGGCGTCCGAGCCGCTGTTCAAAATCCGCCAACCCCAGCCACCCCCGGTGGGCGAGCGCGTTGACGTAGGCGTTCTTGTATCCGCTGGAAATCGTGTCCCACGCGGTGTCGCCAAAGGCGTGCGTGCCGCGATTGCCGCTGAGAACCGATTCGACGAGGCCGTCGCCGTCCACGTCGCGCTTCTCCATGAAGGCCGACAGCCGCTCCAGTTTATCGATCTGCCGCCGCAGCCAGTCAAGGTCATTTGAGACCTTCACGTACGACCAGGCCGCACACAGCGTGGACGGGTTGGAATCGGCCATCGTGCCGCTCTGGTCGCTGACGGTATAGGGCAGCGTGCCGTCGGCGTTGGGCCGCTCCAGCCAAAAATCCAAGGTCCGTCGCAACATCGCCGCGGCCGAGACGCCCGGCGCGAGCTCGGGGAGCAGCTGCACATGGTCGCCGAGAAAATAGGTGGTGTTGCAGACCGGGTCGCTGATGAGATTGTTGGCCCAGTAGCCGGCCGGCGTGAGCGCCTGGCCCGGCTCGGCAGGCCGCCACGCCGTGAGCTGAAGCATATTGAACCAGCCCCGTCGCGCCATGGCCCAGCGTTTTGTATCGTTGACCCCCGCCGGCGGCGCGAGCACCACGGGGCGGAAGTTCAAGACCAGTCCGGCGCTGAGACTGGCCGCCGGGATTTCAAAGGTCAGCGTGGCTGTGCCGTGCAGGCGGCTGCCTTCCCAGCGCGCCGTCAACTGGGAGTCGGGCGCCGGCGTCCCGGAGGCCGCCGTCACCAGCATTTGTCCGATATCCGGCGCGCTGAGGATGAAAGGCAGGCGCAGCCGCTTCTCATCCACCCAGTTGTTGCCCAAGACGCAGGTGGCGGCTCGCCGCGGATCAAGCGGCAGAACCAGCTCCGCC
>CAYSXF010000036.1:0-12572 GCA_964434815.1 uncultured Lentisphaeraceae bacterium | reverse complement strand
CCCAAGTCGTCAACCTGGACATCTACCATCCGGAGTATCACAAGCGATACCTGAAACTCGTCGAAGCGTTTGGCAAGAGCGGCATCCCGCAGATGAAAGAACTGGATATCTGCTACTTACATCTGGTTTCGGCATCGCGCGGTGAAGAAGGCGTGGGTCCGCCGGCCGGCGATTCCAGGCGCCAGCTTTACGAGGAGCGGTTGCGGGCTTGGGCGGAGGCCTTCAAGGGCGTCGCCTACAAACTGTGTTTGGTGTCCAGCCGGGAAGAGGACATGAAACTGGGGCTGAAGCTCGGCATGGGCCAGCGCAACGGATTCGTTGAGCACTATATGCTCCATGCGCCCAATCCTGGTTTGGGCCAGGAACTCGACGCAGACGGCTACTTGGTTGTCGATGAGCAATGCCCGCTGATTGCCGGCAACCGCGCGTCAGGTGACGAGAACGAAGAATACACCAGCGGCCACGTGGAACGCTTTGGCCCGATCGAGACCTTTCGCCACCGCTACCACGAGGCGACGCTTCGCATGCTGCAAATGCGGCGCAACTTTGTCTGGGCCGAAGGCGGCCCGTGGCTGATCGACCCGCCGCTGCTCCACTACCTGGCCTTGGAGCTGGGCAAGACCGCCCAGGACGCACCCGATGCCTGGTGCTACCTGCGCGAAAGCGTCGTCAAGAGCGGGCCGCAGGGACAACCGGTGAAGAACTTCGAGCGTTGGCTGTATCAGCGTGATGCAGACGGCGCGAGCACGTTGGCAACTGAGAAGATCGAAGTTCCGGCGCAGATGTTTGAATTCGACCGGAACCACCTTTACGACCTGACGGCGCGCCAAACCCAGAGGGCCAAGGGACAAACCATGATCCGCTTTGGCGTGGACGAAGCGTTTCTCGCCAGCGGGCCGCACGCCGTCGCCGCGAAGATCACTTACCTCGACCGGGCCAATGCCGAGTGGCAGTTGGAGTATTTCGCCGGTGGCAAAATGACTGCCACGCGCCAGGTGACGTGCGGCGATTCGGGCTCGGCCAAGACGGTTACGTTCATTCTCAAAGACGCCTGTTTTCCGGGCCAAGGCTACACGGGTTTGGATTTGCAGATCCGCGCACTGAAGGGCGACGTGGCCATCCGGTTTGTGCGCTTAATCAAACTGGATCCGAAAACCGCAACGCCGTGAGTGCGATATCATGATTGGAACCGACGATCAAATGAATGCGAAACGACCATGAAACATACACTCACACTCCTCGCCGCTCTTTCCCACGCCCGCACCGGCCATCTCCTTGCAATCGGAGGCCTCTGGCTTACGATGTGCGCGGACAGCTTGGCGTTGATTCCGCCAAACGGAAAGTATAATGAAAACACGGAGACGGTGCCTGCCGCGGAGACCATCACCGACGGCGGTATCCGCATGAAGATCGAAAACACGATCCGGCTGACACCTGCTCCGGTGTCTGCGATGCATCCTTTTCTCAAAGCGATCAGGCTGAACAACGGGGACCTCATCGTTAACTGTCCGCTTTCCGGGGGAACACACAGGGATTACGACCTTTCGCCCAAGGAAGACGGGGATGTGTGCAGCCTCCGCACCAAAGACAACGGACAAACCTGGCAGAAATCCAGATCGCAAACTTCCGAGGATGGCGGGAAGACCTGGGTTTCAAAACCAACCGTCGTGCGGAGAGGCGCACGGCTTGAGGACGGAAGCTTCATCATGGATTATGGCCGCAATCAATGCCTGAAGCTGGATGCGACTGCTGACAAGCAAGTGGTTGTTGAGAGAAAGGAGCCGATGTCCCTGCAATATGGGAACAGCATGATCCAGCTATCCGACGGTAAAATACTCTGCGCCGGACAGATCGACAGTTTGGATCTGATCGTGAAAGGGCAAACGTTTGTGAAAGGCTGCTCCTACGGGCTCCAGTTCCGCACGTCGGCAGACCGTGGCACGACCTGGCAGGAGGCCGGACAGTTGAGCTTCCGGAATCTTGGCATCGAGCTGGACAAGCAGGGCGATCACGCGATTGATGGCTATGGGGAACCCTGGCTGCTGCGGGCGGCCAACGGTGATCTGTTGGTCTTCGTGAGAACCGTGAAGTTCCTGCGCACCGGAGAAACCGTTCATCGTCCGAAATATTCTCCCGTCAAGGTGGCGCGATCCAAAGACGAAGGGAAAACATGGTCAGCGCCCATCGAGGTTCATCCGACGGGCGTAATGCCGGTGGCGGCGTTGCTGGATAATGGAATCATCGTGGCCTTCACGGGCCGTGGCGGCAATCGCGTGGCTGCCAGCCGGGACAACGGACTCACCTGGCATTGCCAGCATAACGTCATGTTTACGGGACAATCCCCCAATTTCAGTGGCCACAATGCCATTGTTTCCGTGGGCGGCGGGCGTGCCCTCTTGATCTATTCGCACAATCACAGTCACCCCGATAATAAGGAAGGGCCCGTGGACAACAACCGCTATGGCAGTGAGTTGATTGGGACTTTCGTGTCATTCGCTGAGTAAAAAGGCTTCTGCATGCAACTGACTAACTGTGTGACGATTTCCGCCGCGGTGATGCTCGCTTTGCGACAGCCGTGTGCGGCTTTGGCGCTTGCCGCATTGGCCGCATTGCCCGGCCGGGGAGCGGAGGTTGTGACTGCTGATGTTGAGCGAGAGCTTCAACAGTTTAACGCAGAGTGGTCTGCGCAACTTCCTCCTTGCGATCCGCGCTTCGGAATCATCCGCGTGCTCTCTTTGCTCAAGCTGGATTACCCGGGGCTCGAAAAGGTGAAGGCGGCCGGGCAGGCGAAGCGCTACGATGTCGCGGAGCAGGAACTGTTGGCCTATTTCAAGCGCACGCGAAGCGCCAAGGCACCCGTGAAATCGCTGGGCGCCCAGGAGCGCCTCCATGCCGATGACGCCCTGCGGCACTATTTCAGGGGCAACAAGGACGTGCATCCGCCGGTGTTCCGCGGCGCCAAGATCGACTGGACTGGACGGGCGTTTGCCGACGGACAGGAAATCCATGACGCGGAGTGGTATCTTCAGTTTCAGCGCCTCACCTGGTGGCCGGCTTTAGCCCAGGCCTATTCCGTGACCGCCGATGAGCGCTATTTTTGCGAATGGCGCTATGAGCTGGTCCGCTGGGCGGAGGAGCTTCTGCCGTTTACCAAGAAGTCCCCCGGCTTTGTCTCGCGCGGCATGGAGACCTGCAGTCGTTGCGCAGATCATATCACGGTGCTGCCGGCGATGCTCGGTTCGAAGCAATTCGATGCCAAGACGCTGCTCTATTTCCTGGCCAGCTTCCATGAGCAGGCCGACCACATCCCGCAGGTTTATGCCGGTCAGGGCAACCATCGGCTGAACGACCTGGCTCAGGTCTTCCGCAATGCGGTCGCCTTTCCCGAATTCAAGAAGTCCGAGGCCTGGAAGAACGACGCCCTGACTCTGCTGCCCAAGATGATGACCGACGCGGTCTACGACGATGGCATGAACAAGGAGCTGATCTTCAGCTATCACACCATGTACATCGGGCTGTTCGTCGATGCCTATAACCTGTTTCGCCAGTATGGCTACGAGACCTGTCTGCCGTCCGACTATTATCCGCGGCTTCTGAAGATGGCGGAGATCTATGCGCTGCAGTCGTTCCCCGACTTCACGGTCTGCCAGTTCGGCGATGGCTGGAAGAAGGGGGAGGCCGGCTTTATCTTCCGTCGGACGCTGGCGCCGTTTGCCGCCGACATCCCGTATTACGACTACATGGTTTCCGACGGTAAGAATGGGACTCCGCCGATGCGGCGCAATGCCGCCTATCCGCAGAGCGGCTTCTACTTCTTTCGCTCGGCCTGGTCCCCGGATGCGGTCTTCATGCCGCTGAAGTGCGGAGCGACGGCGGAGTGGCACAACCAGCCGGACAACGGGACCTTCGAGCTTTTCGCCTATGGCCGGAATCTGATGACCGACTCGGGGTGCTACCTGTACGGCAGCACGTCGCCGGAGGAGCAGCGCTGGCGGGCCTGGTTCCGCAGCACGAAAGCGCATCAGACCTTGACGCTGGATAACCGCGACACCAGTTGTGAGCCGACCTGTCTCCTGTGGAGCGAAACCACCAACCTCGTTGCTTTGGTGGTGGAGAATCAGAGCTATGCCGGGCTCAAGCACCGTCGCACCGTGCTTTTCGTCGACAACCGCACCTTCCTGATTCATGATGAAGCGATCGGCGGCGATGCCGGCAGCGTGCGCGTCCACTTCCAGTTTGCCCCATGCAAGGCAGAGGTGCAGGGCCTCGTCGCGCGAACGTGCTATGACTCAGGGCCCAACCTGCTCGTGGAGACATTCGCCCTCGGAAAGGATGTTGCATTCGAACAGGAGGAAGGCTGGATTTCGTACACCATTGCTAAGAAAGAGCCCCGTCCCGCCTGGAGCTGGAAGGTCAACAAAGCGGCTGGCGACGCACAGGTCGACTTCCTGACAGCTCTTGTTCCTTATCGGGAAGGCGAGGCGCCGAACGAGTTGGGGGCCTCGGTGAAGATGGAGGGGGAAAGCCGTCGCTTCACGGTGAAGGTGGGGCCGGCCACGCGCACCATACGGTTGAATCTGGCGCAGAAGAGCGCACTGGTTGAATAACGGGTATTAAAGAGGGGCTGAGGTTGAGGTGATAGAGGGAGCGAGTATGCGACGTTATGCATGGAGTCATACGAAGAGTCATTCGGCCGTGTTCTCGCTGGTTGTTTTTGCGGTTGTCGCCGCGGGAGCCGTCGAACCGCTGGCTGCGACCGTCACGATCCGCGCGGGCGAGGCCGGCACGCCGGTGAGCCCGACCCTCTACGGCATCTTCTTTGAGGAGATCAACCACGCTGGCGAAGGCGGGCTTTACGCGGAGATGGTGTTGAACCGCGATTTCGAGATTGTCACGCTGCCGAAAGGCGCGAAGTGGGCTGGCAATCTCTTACGGACTGCGGACAATTGGCAGGAGCGCAAGTGGTTTGGGAATGAACTGTGGGGCTGGCAGTTCATCGCCGACGGCGGCGCGCGCGGTTCCATCCGGCTGGACGATGGCCAGCCGCTCAATGATCGCAATCCGCATTCGCTGCGGCTGACGGTGACTGAGCGCGGCTCGCGGGCGGGCGTCGCCAACGGCGGGTTCTGGGGGATGAACTTTGTCGCGGGCCAATGGTATGACCTGACTTTTCACGCCCGCACCCAAGGCGCGGAGCGGTTTGACATCGGCGTATCGCTGGAGAGCGCCAACGGACGCGAGCGTTACGCCAGCGCGGTAGTTCAAGATGTCGGCGGTGCGTGGAAGGCGTATCGCGTCAGTCTCCAGGCCAAAGGCAGCGACCGCTGCGGGCGGCTGGCGCTGACAATCGGCTGCGCAGGGACGGTTTGGTTCGACGTGGTGTCGTTATTCCCGCGCGACACGTTCAAGGGGCGGCCCAACGGACTGAGGCCCGACCTCGCGCAGGCGCTCGCCGACCTCAAGCCTGCGTTTGTCAGGTTTCCCGGCGGCGCGATCGTCGGCGGGCTGAACATCGACAACCGCATCCAGTGGAAGAACGCCATCGGGCCCATTGCGCAGCGCCAGGGCACGATGAACCTCTGGGGCTATTGGACCAGCAACGGCCTCGGTTTCCACGAATACCTCCAGCTCTGCGAGGACCTCGGCGCAGCCGCTCTCTGGGTCTGCAACCCCGGCTTCAGCGACAATTACCGCCACGCCGAATACGCGCCGCCGGATCAAGTGAAGGACTTCGTACAGGAGTCGCTCGACGCCATCGAATACGCCCTCGGCCCGGCCGACTCGAAATGGGGCGCCCAGCGCGCCGCCAATGGCCATCCCGCGCCATTTCCACTGCGCTACATCGAGATCGGCAACGAGGCGTCCAGCAAGGTCTATCGCACCAACTACCTTCAGTTCGCCTCAGCGATCCACGCCAAGTATCCCGCCCTCACACTCATCAGCAACCAACGGCTCAAGGACGTACCCGTCGCGATGGTGGACGACCATCAATACGGCAGCCCTGAATCGCTCTTCGGCGACTACGGCAAATACGATGCCGCCGACCGAAGCGGGCCGAAGGTGTACGTGGGCGAATACGGCTGCAACCGCGACGTCGGCGAGGGCAACCTGCGCGGCGCACTCTCGGAAGCCGCCTACCTGCTTGGTCTGGAGCGTAACAGCGACGTTGTCGTGATGAGTTCCTACGCACCGTTGTTCTATCACGTCGACGACATCGCATGGCCGGTGAACCTGATCGGCTTCGACAACGCCCGCTTGGTGCGCCGCAGTTCCTACTATGTGCAGCAGATGCTGGCCTCGAACCGCCCCGATGTGGTGCTGCCTACGCGCGTGGAACCGGATGCGGCACCGAAAGAACGCGACCTGTTCGCGCTCGCCGGCCTCGACCATCACTCGGGCGAGATCATCCTCAAAGTAGTCAACCGAGCCGCTGCGCAACGCACCGTAACAGTCAAGCTCGACGGTAGCGGTCCGCTCTCCAAGAGGGCGCGGGTGATCACGCTCAGCCACGGCGACCCGACAGCGGAGAACTCACTCGACGACCCGGAGGTAATCGTCCCGCGCGAAACAGTCTGCGACATCCCTGGGACCGAGTTCCGCCACACCTTCCTCGCCAACTCGTTGACCGTGTTGCGAATAGGAACCAGCAAGTGACGATGTGAGAACATACAACTCTCGCCAGCCAGTTCCTGTCCCCCTCATGGACGGCTACTCGGGCGGACGGATAACCCTAGCCGATCTTGGGAATTTCGAACCCTTTGCGGTTCGGGTCCTTCAACAGTGAGTTGGCCTTTTCCGCATGGTCGCCGGTGTGCCGTTCCGTTTTCGGGTCGAACGTCAGCACGGGGCCGACGGTGTAGCTGTTGCCGTCTTCGGGGATGCCGACGCCCTTCTGCATGACATCGTGCAGCTTCTGGAAATGCTCTGCGGCGTCTTTGTTGTCGCCGAATCTTCCGGCCTTCGCGTTGAACGGCACTTTCTCGCCCAACCGGTAGGAGTTGTTCATGAGGTGGCCGAGCACGCAGGAGTTGTGCGCCTCAAGGGCGTTGCCATTCGCCATCTTCGGATCGTTCGCGCGGACGGCTGCGATGAAGCTGCCGAAGTTGCCACCCGGAGTCACTTTGCCTGACGCGATCTTGAGGTCCTCGCCTTTGTCGCTGCCCTTGGCGTAGTATTTTCCGCCGATGATTTTTCCGCCGTCCTCGAAGTAGTACTCGTTTTCGACCTGCGTCTTGTACCCCTTGTAGTTGACGTTGCGGACGTTGAAGAAGACCTGCTGGCCGTTCGGGTACTCCGCCATGGCGAACATCGTGTTGGGCGTCACGCCTTGGTCTTTCCACTGGAAGCGTCCGCCGAGCGCCATGGCCTTGATGGGATGCGTCTGGTCGTCGTCGATGGCCCAGCGAGCGACATCGAGCTGATGCGTGCCCTGATTGTTCAGGTCTCCGTTGCCGGTTTGCCAGAACCAGTGCCAGTTGTAGTGCACGAGGTTGCGGTGGAACGCCGCGACTTCGGCCGGGCCTCTCCACAGGTTCCAGTCCAAATTGGCGGGCGGCGCTTCTTCCGGCTTGAATCCGATGTCCGCTCGCGCCTTGCAGCAATAGCCGTAGGCGATCTTCAGGCGGCCGAACTTGCCGGCCTTGATCGCTTCGTGCAGCCCGGCGATCTTCGCGTCGCTGCGCCGCTGCGTGCCGTGCTGGACAACGACGCCGTACTTCTTCTGCGCCTCGACAGCCATCCGGCCCTCTGCGACGTCATGGCTCATCGGCTTCTCGACGTACACGTGCTTGCCTGCCTGTGCGCCCCAGATGGTCATCAGGGAGTGCCAGTGGTTGGGGGCCGCGATGGAAATCGCATCGACGCTCGCGTCTTCCAGGGCGCGGCGCAGATCCGCGACGGCCTGCGGCTTCTGCTGGCCTTGGCTTTTCGTCTCGACATCCTTGAGACGCTTCGCCAGCACGCTCTGGTCAGGATCGACCAGATAGGCGATCTCGACATTCTTCTGCTCGAGGTAGCCTTGAATGTGGTTCGACCCGCGGCCGTTCAGTCCGACGATGGCGACGCGAACTCTATCGCTGGCACCCAAAACGCGGCCCGACGAATGCGCGGCGTTGAGGAACACGGACGAACCGGCAACAGTGGCCGAGATCGATTGCAGGAAGCAGCGGCGTGACAGAGATAACATGGTTGTGCCTTTCAGTACGATGTTAGAAATGAAGAGCGATCATGGTTTGCTGGAGGTGCCTGTGCTGCTCGCCGAAGGATCGATGGCGGCCTCCAGCCAGACGACGGTCTGAGGGCCGCCTTGGAGCACGGACAGCTCGACCGTGTTGTAGCCGCGCGCGACGGACGGCAGGGGCGCCTCGAACTGCATGACCCGCCTGGCGACTTCGCAGACGTTGTACCGGGGCTGCTCGGGACGCGGGTCCGGTTTGGCCGGCACGGGCAGATCGTCCATTGCGCGGCACGCTTGTCCGTTGAGCCGCACGGTCAGTTGAGCGGACGCGACGCTGTTCGTGGTGTCCAGCCCGATACGCACCACACATGTGCCTGTTGCGGGCTGAGGGCCGGTGTGAATCTTCACGGTCAGCGGCTGCTGCGGCAAGAGCGTGGCTGGCAGGGCCGGGCGGTAGTCGGTCTTGTTTGGCAAGCAGTCGTGGATCGCGAGCGCGTGGACACGCGGAAGCCGCACCGCGCTCTCCCAGTCTCCGGCCGCGTGCAGGAACTGCGCCACAGTGCATTCGTTGGTGTTCTTGCCATCGGGGGTGCGGACGCGGTTGCGTCCGTCGACAGCCTCGAAGTGGTTGAACAGGTAGAGGCCGTCCGCGCCGCGGTCGAACATCGAGGCCGCGAAACCGCGCAAACCCGCCAGATTGCGGCTCATCATGTAGCCTTTCGCCGTGCAGGCGTACGTGCTGGCGGTGCAAGGAACGATCAGGCAGTTGCGCGCCTCTGTGCCCAACTGGGCCCGCCACGCCTCGACGGGGGTGTCGTTGTAGCCGCTCCACCAGCCGCTGGGAACGATCATGTCCAGAAGGCCTTCTTTCGCCCAGGTGACGACCTCGAAGCCTTTGCCGAGCGCGAATTCGGGCGTGGTCGGCACGCGCACGGCCAGACGCACGGGGTGGCCGAGGCGCTGCGCGGCCGCCTGCGTGTGCCGCCGCACCTCGCGCACGAACTCGGTGAGGATCTTTTTACCGCTTTCGAATTCGCTGTCCTCGAAGTTGCTCGGCGTGCGGATCCAGTCCAGCTCCAGCCCGTCCACGTCATAGCGCTGCAGCACCTCGGCGACCAGCTTCAGGTAGTGCTCGCGGACCTCCGGCCTCGCGTAGTTGAACAGGCCTTTGCCTTTGTGGATGCGCAGTTCGGGATGCTCGAAAAAGAGCGGGCTGACGCGGCTCGGGTCGTTGGAGTAGTGGTGGTCATTCATGCGCAGCGAGATCCACGGCGAGATGCCCCGCTCGCGGCAGCGCGGGATGAGCCGCGCGAAGACGTCGTCGATGCCGAGCTTGTGCAGCTCGTAATAGGTGCGCGGCCATTCGGTGACCTGTTTCTCCGGATCGGGCATGTCCCAATAGCTGGGCCAGGCCGCGCTGTTGTAGCCGACCCGCTGGTAGTTGACGTTCCAGAACAGGTGGCTCACGCCGATTCCCTGATACTGGTCCACCTCCTTGTCCAAGGCGGCCAAAGCCATTTCGCGGGTGGCACCCTTGCCGAACGGCTTGTCGATTTTTTGGAGCACGAAGTTCACGACCCCGTCAGCAGCCATGTTGACGATGACCGGTTTTTGTCCGGACGGCACAGCCGTGATCGGTGCGGGTTGCGCCACGAGGGTGAGCGGCAGTAACGCGACGGCAAGGCAGCAGGGGATCGTGCGTTTCATCATTCGTGCTCCAAAAGGTGATATCGCTTCATAGTAGCACGACTCGGAATCGCGCTCAATCAATCAGTCAAGATACGCGGGTCACACTGCCGACTGGATATTTCGTCGAGCTTGGGTTACTCTTCCTGCGTGCGGACACAGGGTGGAACAGCCGGAAACGTGTCCTGAATAGCGAGGAGATCGCGGAATTGCTGCCCATCTTTGTAGATGCGAGTGGAAATGGAAAATCAGGAAACTCTTGAGGTCAGGCAGTGTCCACTGCTTACCCCCGTGCGGGCACTGTTCGTGTCTGCGGGGCTGGTCATCGCGGGCAGCGCCGCTTCGGCGGTCCTCAGCGGGATCGCCGCGGCCAAGCCGTTCATGGCCACGGGCTGGCCCTTCGTCAACCTGGCCGTCAGCATCGTCTTGGTCGTGTTGCTGATCAGCGCCGGGAAGCTGCACGCCTTCTTGGCGTTGCTGCTGGCGGCGATGGCGGCGGGCTTCATGTCCGGCGTTGGCAAGCTGCCGGGCGAGCCTGCGGTGAGCCACTGGGTGGCCGCTGTCGAACTAACCGCCAGCGAGTTCGGCGTCCTAGCCAGCAAGGTGGGGATCGTGATCGCGCTGGCGTCGGTGATCGGGATGTGCCTGCTGGAAAGCGGCGCCGCCGACAAGGTCGTTCGCCGGTTCTTGGCCTTGTTTGGCCCGAAGCGGGCCGGGCTGGCGCTGCTGCTGAGCACGTTCATCGTCTCCATCCCGATCTTTTTCGAGACGATTTTCATGCTGCTCGCGCCGCTGGCCCAAGCGCTGGCGCGGCGCACCGGCAAAGACTACGTGCTGTACCTGATGGCCATCTGCTGCGCGGCCGCGATCACTCACAACAATGTGATTCCCCATCCGGGTCCGACCGCGTTGGCAGGGGCGCTGCACATCGACGCGGGGATCGCGATGCTCGCAGGCCTGGCGACTGGCGTGATCCCGCTGGCACTGGGGTGGGCCGCCATGGCGTGGATCAACCGCCGGATGCCCATTCAGCCGCCCCTCGATTCGGAATCGGACGATGTAGGCGTCTCGGCGGCGGACGAGCCCGAAGCGTCATTGCCGCCGCTGTTATGGTCGCTGTCGCCGATTCTACTCCCCGTGCTGCTGATCGGTGCGGCCTCAGCGGCCAAGGCGCTGGGCGGGAGCTGCCCAGCCGTTTTGCGCGAAGGCGCCCTGTTCGCGGGAAATCGGCATGTGGCGCTGCTGATCGGCGTGACCGTCGCCGTCGGCGTGCTCATGCGGCATCGCCGTTTGAGCCTCAACCAGGTCACTCTGCGCATGGGCCGTCCGCTTGAAACGGCGGGGATCATCATCCTGATCATCTGTGCAGGCGGGTCGTTCGGCGCGCTGCTGAAGGCTGCCGGCATCGGGGATGCGATCGCCTCTGTCGCAAGCGTTTACCGCATCAATCTGGTTCTGCTGTCGTTTCTGGTGGCTGCCGTATTCCGCATTGCGCAGGGCTCCGCGACTGTCTCGATGATCACCACGGCCAGCATCGTCTACCCGATGATGGCGGAGGGGCTGCCTTATCATCCGATTTACATCTTCATGGCGATCGGGTACGGGTCGCTGTTCGTGTCGTGGATGAAC
This sequence comes from uncultured Lentisphaeraceae bacterium, assembly GCA_964434815.1. GTDB lineage: Bacteria > Verrucomicrobiota > Kiritimatiellia > RFP12 > UBA1067 > CAYSXF01. The sequence goes on along the minus strand of CAYSXF010000036.1, from coordinate 1,081 downwards.
GACGGCGGATTCTGGGTGATCAGCCGGCTGGGCGGGCTGACGGAGCGGGAAACGCTGGCCAGTTGGACGGTTCTGACCGGCGTTCTGTCCGTGACTGGGCTCATCATGACCCTGATTCTATCGCAGCTTATTCCGTTAGCAGTCAAGTGATGACAGCAAGCGCATCAACTGGTTTCCGTGTTCTGCCGATTCCTCCGTGCCGGATGAGTAGAAGACAATGCGTTGGCCGCGGGGTGGCGTGGCAGAACGGTTTTGTCCGACTCGGCTCACGAGGTGATTTACAGTGCCTGCGTTGCCGTCAATGATATCGATGTCAGATCCGGCCAACGCTTGGATCATATCCCGATAGTAAATGAAATGGGTGCAGCCGAGCACGATCGTTTCGTATTGCTCCCAGCGGGTATTGGCCAGTTTCTCTTGCAGGTAGTCTTGCACAAGCGGCGTGTCGAATTCAAACTCCTCGGCGAAAGCGACGAGCCCGTCCAGCTCCCGTCTTTCGACGATCCTTTTCTTGTCCAAATTTTCGATCAGGGTTTCCAGTTTGCTTTCCTTCAAGGTCAGCGAGGTGGCGAACACGAGGATTTTCTTTCCTGTATTGCGGATGATCGCCGGCTTGACCGCCGGTTCCATGCCGATGATGGGGAAGTCGTACCGGCTTCTCAGATCGTTGATGGCTACGGAGGTCGCCGTGTTGCAGGCGACGACCAAGGCCTGGATGTTCTGTTTCGCAAGGAAATCGACGGCGTCGAAAATGTACGTTCGCACGTCGTCTTTTGGCTTCACGCCGTAAGGCACGTTTTGGGTATCGGCGTAATAGATATACTCCTCATTCGGCATAACCGCTAAAGCTTGCTTCAACACAGTCAGGCCGCCGATCCCAGAATCAAAAAAGGCAATGCGCACGGAAAACTCCCTCAAAATAGATGAGTAGAGTTTACTCCGTTGACGGGCCTGCGTCAAACGGAGCAGGCGAGCGGCCGCTGAACCTCGGTGGTTTCAGGCCCGAACCTAATCGTTAAAGAAACCGTTAAGAGACTGTCTCTTATACACATCTGACGCTGCCGACGAATAGAGAGGTGTA
>CAYSXF010000035.1:0-12817 GCA_964434815.1 uncultured Lentisphaeraceae bacterium | reverse complement strand
CGAGATTTCTGCCTGTCTCGTGGGCTCGGAGATGTGTATAAGAGACAGTGCACGGTCAGATACTCGCCGCACGCGCCGGGGGTCACATGGACGCCCTTCGCGGCCAAGAGCTGGGCAGCCTTGCGGTAGACGATGAGCATTTCCATCAGTGTGGTCGCGCCCACGCCGTTGATGATCAGCAGCGCGGTGTCGCCTGCCTTCACGCCGGTCGCCTGGACGAGCGGCGCGATCATGCGCGCGGCGGTCTCGTCCGCGCTGAGTATCTTGCTGCGCCCGCCGCCGGCTTCGCCGTGCTGGCCCATGCCGATTTCCATCTCGTCGTCGGGGAGAACCGCGATCACGCCGCCGTTCTGCGGGTGCGTGCAGCCGGTCATCGCCACGGCCAGCGTCGCCATCTGCTTGTTGAAGCGCTCGCCGATATCGACGATCTCTTCCAGGCTCTTGCCTTGCTCAGCGGCCGCGCCGACCACCTTGTAGAGCGGAATGCAACCGGCCAGGCCGCGCTTATCGTCGATCGGCGTGTCCACGCCGGCCGAGATATCTTCGTGCGTGACGATCTCGAGAACCTTGATGCCCTCTTTCTGCGCGTCGCGCAGCGCCTTGCTCGCGCTCATGCGGTCGCCCGCGTGATTCAGCGTCACCAGCAGGATGCCGGCGTCGCGCTTGAACATGCGCAGCGTCTCCAGCACTTTCGGCGCGCCCGGCGCGGCGAAGATGTCGCCGACCACGCTGGCGTCGAGCATGCCCTCGCCCACAAAACCGCTGAGCGCCGGCTCGTGGCCCGCGCCGCCGAGCGTGACGATCGCGACTTTGCTCGGATCCTTCGGCGTGGCGCGCACCACGATCTTCTCGTTCACAACCTTGACTTTGCCGCTGTAGCACAGCGCCAAACCTTCCAGCAATTCCTTGGTCAGATTCGCGGGATCATTGATAAACTTCTTCATCGGCATGATAAAACTCCTTTGCTTTCAGAATACAGGATTCGATGTCCAGATTTCAGGAAGCTCAAACTCCCAACTCCTAACTCCTAAATCCTAACTTCTCATTAAACTTAGCCCAACTGCATCAGCTCGACCGGCATCCCCTGGTCGTAGATGAACGCGATCTTCAAACCCGGCATCGGCTCGCAGACCGGCCACAGGATGCTCTTGCCCTTCACGGCTTCGACGATGTTATCGACCACGTACGCCACGTGCGTCTCGTCCTGGATCGCCGCCGCCATGGCGCAGTCGGGCTCGAAGTAGAGCCATTCGACTTTATACGGACTCGCACCCGCGTCGGTCACCCAGACCTTGAGCGAATCGACAAACATCATGCCTTCCATTTTCTCGAATACCGGAATGCCCGTGTGATGATACGTCATGATACTTTCTCCCCTTGTGAATAGAAGCGCCCGGCCGTGAGCCGGACGCTGTTGTTCAATTGGAACCCAAAAAAACCTTACATCGTCACGCCCGGCACCGAGAAGCGCAGGCCCGCGCCGTCATGGTAGGTCGCATATTCGGTCACGATCGCGCCGTCCTTGCCGCCCATCATGAAGTGCCAGGTCTCCGGTCCGGGCAGCTTATGAACCGAGCCGTCTGCTTCCCACCGCTCGACGTGCACGCTCTTGAGGAAAGGGATCTGCAGCTTGGAGATGTGAGCCTTGGCTTCCGGATACTTGTCCAAGTTCGGCTCGCCCAGTTCGCTGAAACCGTAGACGTAGCCGTAGCGCACCTGCCAGCTCTCCATCTTGCAGCGGAGATCCTTGCCGTCCTTGTCCTTGGTCGGCAAATGCCGGTGCTCGGGAATGCTCTGGTTCGGCAGCAGATAGATCTCGTGCCCGAAGTAGCCCTCAGCCTTTTCGTTGCACCAGAACACGCCGGCCATGCCGTATGAGGTGAAATCGCCCTTGCCGAAATCCGCGGCCCAGAAGAACCCGTCGTCCTTCGTCAGCGCCGCGTAAATCGGCACATGGAACCGGGTCATCATATCGAAATAGGCCTGCTTGGCTTTCGCACTGTTGAACTTGCCGTCTTTATAGAACTCCGCATTGCTCATCTCTTTGCACTCCTTCTTTGCCGCAAATGGGCACTCTGCCGTTTTGCACCCCGTTGCAAAACCCGTTAAACCGACACTCAGGCCGGCGACCATCAAGCCAGCCAAAACACCCGCCGCAGCGCTGTCTTTCTTCATCTTGCGAATCCTTTCCAAATGATCACGAAGCGCATGTCTCGAAAAAAATGAGCACACACTCTTATCGTAATGTGAATAGTGTAACCAAAAGGCCCCTCGCCTGTAAACGAGGATCGCCAAAAAACACCCATGCGCCATTTGAAAATCTGCACGCTTGTCGAACGTTGCCCGAAACGGTAGAGTGTGAACAAAACTGTTGCTAGCCACAGGATGGAGTACTCATGAAATTATCTGGAATCACCGCAGCATGCGGGTGCCTGCTTGTCGCCGGATTCGCCGCGGCAGCGGATCTGTCGGTTCAAAACGCGTCTCTCCGCGTCCGCTTCGACGGACCTTCACGGCGGCTGCTCCTCTGCGACCGGCAGACCGACTCGGCGTTCGCCACGTCCGACCCGCTCGCAGCCGCAGGCATTCAGGTCAAAGCCATCAAGGTCAAAGACCGGGTGTTCGGCAAAGGCGAGGCGCTGGAAGCGACCTTCCCTGACGGGCGGCGCGACCAAGTGATGCTTTTCCCCGACAGCCCGTTCGCCTTCTTCCGCAGCGTGCTGAAGAACGGTGCCGTCCAGCAGGTCACGAACCGCATCTCCTACTCCGCACTGACGCTGAACCTCGGCGCGCCTGCCTCCGCCTTGAGCAGCCTCGGCACCGGCGGACTGCTCAAGCCAGACAAGAACCCCGGCAGCTACATGTGGACCGCCGTAGCCGACCCCGCCACCCGCCGCGGCGTGGTCGCGGGCTGGGTCACCACCGACCGCGGCAGCGGCATCGTGCGCATGGACGTCACCAACGACGTGGTCCGTCTGCTGCCGCACGCGGACTACGGCCGCCTGCTGCTTGGGCCCGGCCAGAGCGAGACGCTGGAGACCTTCGCGGTCGGCCTGTTCGACGACGCCCGCCTCGGGCTCGAAGCCTATGCCGACGCCATCGCCAAGGTCTACAACATCCGCCTGCCGCCCGAGCCGACCGTTCACTGCACCTGGTACGTGGACGGCGCGTCGCGCGAGAATGTGATGACCGGCCGCACCGACTACGCCGCACAGGCGCTCAAGCCGTTCGGCCTCGGCGTCATGCAGATCGACGACGGCTGGCAGCTCGGCAGCTCCAAGAACGGCCCCAAGAAAGTCTTCATCAACCACAATCCGCAAGGCCCCTATCCCTCCGGCATGAAGCCCATGGCGGACACGATCCGCAAAGCCGGCATGACCGCCGGCATCTGGCTCATCCCCTTCGCCGGTTCGAGCGACGACCCGTGGTTCGCCGACAAGACGGGGTGGTTCGCCAAGAAGCCCGACGGCAAGCCCTACGACACCCGCTGGGGCGGCACCTGCTTCGACCTCACCCGCGCGGACACGCAAGCTTACCTGAAGGACGTGATCCGCGCAATGACCCGCGACTGGGGCTACAAGTACCTCAAAATGGACGGGCTTTACACCGGCGCGTCGGTGAACCTGAACTATGTGTGCGATACGTTCCGAGAGGACGAGATCGGCCAGGCCGTGCTCTCGAACCCCAAGATCACGCAGATCGAGATGATGCGCAACAGCCTCAAGCTGGTGCGCGAGACCGCCGGCAAAGACGTGTTCCTGCTGGGCTGCTGCGAGCCGCAGAACATGCGCAGCGCGGGCGCGGCCTTCGGTCTCGTGAACGCCATGCGCATCGGCCCCGACAACGGCGCGAACTGGGCCGGCATGATGCGCGGGCCCGAGTTCGGCGCGTGGCAATACTTCCTGAACAGGCGCGTCTGGTACAACGATCCCGACCCGCTCTATGCGCGCGGCTCCCTGCCGCTGGAGCACGCGCAGGCCATCTGCTCGTGGGTCACGCTCAGCGGCCAGATGAACAGCAGCAGCGAGGACTATGCCAAGCTGCCGCCCGACCGGCTGGACCTGCTCAAGCGCACCATGCCGTCGCACCGCGCAGTGGCGCGTCCCGTGGACCTGTTCGAGAACCGCATTCCCGGCCTCTGGCTCGTCACCGACGCCGCCACGCCCGAACGCCCGCGGCGCGACGTTATCGGCCTTTTCAACTGGGACAGCACAGAGAAGACCTTCGACGAGTCACTCGCCAAGATCGGCATCCCCGGTGACGGCGAGCAGATCGCCTTCGACTTCTGGAGCAACGCGCTGACCCCGCCCTTCAAAGGCCGCCTCACGCAAACTGTGCGCCCGCAGTCCTGCGCGGTGCTCGCCGTGCGCCCCGTCCTCGACCGCCCGCAGCTCATCTCCACCTCGCGCCACATCACGCAGGGCATGGTCGACGTGAAGGAGGAGCGCTGGGACGCCAAGACGCGCACGCTGTCAGGCGTCAGCCAGACCGTCGCCGGCGACCGCTACGAACTGCGTCTTCTCACTTACACGCGCGCCGCCGCGTCGTTCGGTGCGATCGGCGTCGTCACCCTGACCGACCGGTCGGGACGCGATCTCGTCTCCGACGGCACAGCTCCCACCCAACGCCAGGACGACGGCTACGGCGGCGGCACTACGGTGACAACCCTCGAAGCGCCAAAGGTCGAAGAAGGGCTGGTGCGCGTCGCCTTCACCAGCGGCATCGGCGGACCGGTCGCCTGGCGCGTAACGTTTTCCGACACCCCCGCGACCGCTTTGGTTCCGTCCGCCTCCGCGACAAAGGCCGAGCAGCCCGATCTCTACGGCCCCGTGATCCTCACATGGCAGAGCAACACCCGCGTCTGCGAGATCCGCCGCGACGGCAAGGTCGCCTCCCCCGCCGCGCTCGGTGGGATCTGGCGCGACACCCGCGTCCAGTCCGAGCAAACCTATTGCTACGAGGTCATCCCCTGCACCCTCACGGGCGCACGCGGCGAGCCCCAGTCCGTCTCCTTCACGGTGCCCAAAATCCCGCAACTCAGCGAGGTGCCTCCAAAACCCGAGGTGAAGCTCGACACGCTCAAGCCCGTCAAGACCGCCGTGGGTTACGGCACATTCAAAATCGGCACCGCATTGAACGGCCCGCTGCGCTTGGGTAAAGAGACATTCACCTCCGGCGTCTGCATCCACGCGGACGGCTACGCGGTCTACACGCGCGACCCGTCTTGGCGGCGCTTCGTCGCGATTGCGGGCATCGACGAGAGCCAGCGGCCGCAGAACCAGTCCAGCGTCATCTTCAGCGTGGCGGTCGAGGCCGCCGACGGCCGCCGCGTGCTGGCCGTCTCGCCCGTGATCCGCTTCGGGCAGCGCGAGCGCTGGCACTTCGACGTCGAGCTCCCCAAAGATGCCGAGCGCGTGGTGCTGCTGACCGAGTCGGCTGGCGACGGCATCAAGAGCGACCACGGCGACTGGTGCGACGCCGGGTTTGTCAAATGACCGTTCAACAGTTCACCCATAGGAGAAAAAGCGGTAGTAGACGTGGGTGCAGTGAAAAGTCGAGAATCGGCTCCTTTGCGGTTCGTGAGGGCTCTCGCCCTTGATGCACCTGACCTGCTTGACCGCATTCGGAGGGCGAACGTCCCCATGAGCCGACACGGTTGCTGCAAGCGGGTGAGGGCAAAGCAATCCGTGCCACAAAAACGGCGGCTTGAGTTCGACCCAGCCGTGTTTTATGATATGGCATTCAAAGGAACGGTATATATGTCGCGAAAACAACAGGTTGTAGATCTTTTCCGATCAAACGGAGAGGTGCTTGATCGTCTGGGCGTCAGTCGGATTGGGCTCTTCGGGTCTGTTGTCCGCGAAGAAGACACCCCTGCGAGCGACGTCGATATTTTTGTGGAGTTCACGCAGGAAGGGCACACTTTCTCCAACTTCAACCGGCTTTGCGAGTTTCTGGAAAATCATATCGGCGTCAATTTTGACCTGGTCACTCCGCAGAGTCTGAGTCCGTATTTGGGACCGCGCATTCTCAGTGAGGTGCAATATGTCCCCCTCACATAATGAATTGCTGTTGCACATTCTGGACGAAGTCGATTTTCTGCTTTCAGACTCCGGCGCAATCGATGAAGAGCGTTTCATGGGCGATGCATGCCGCCAACGCGCCTATGTGCGGAGTCTTGAAATCATCGGGGAAGCGTCAAAGCAAGTGTCGGACGTTTTCAAGGCGGAGCATCCCGAAATCGAGTGGCGAGCGATGGCACGGATGCGGGACAAGTTGATTCACCATTATTTCGGAGTGGACTACCCGCTAGTGTGGAATACGGTGACAAGCGATCTTCCTGCGCTGGGGACTCTATTGGCGTCGCTTATCAGCCGTTGAGGTGCTCTTCCTGCCGTTCAAGGTGACTTTATTGTCGCGCTACAACGCCCCTTGTGGGGCCTTCTGTTTCTCGCCCACCCGTCCGCCTTGGCCGTGGCCTAAATCCCCGTCATGCCAGACCACGCTCCAATCTCCCTCAGCGTGATGCCACAATGCTGACCGCACTCTACGCACCCAAAGAAATGTACCAAAACACCACGTCGTAACACGGCCGAAATCCGCCAAACGGCCCCCCCCGCAACTGCTTCGGTAACGCCACTTGTCAAATGTACAACTACAACCCGGCGATCTCGACGTGGCGAACAGCTCAACCGCGCTCCTGCGAGGTCAGGTTGTAGACGTGGTTGCGCACGCGGCGCAGCGCGCGCCAGCCGTAGCGGAAAAGGAATTCCCAGTCGCGTCCCCGCCCCGAGGCAAGGAAGCGGATTTGGCGGGCGATGAAGCGCGGGTCTGTCGCCACGCCGTACATATCGCGGATCGCCTGATAATAGGCTTCGTGCGGAATCGGCGTTTTGACGATGAGCTTGCTCATGTCGAAGTCGTTGTAGTCGTCGGTCAGGAGCACGTTGTTGGCGATGCACTCCTTGTGGTAGGGCGTGAAATCGAGCGGCGTGCAGATCGTCACCTGAAGCGTCCGGGCTAGCCCCTTGAACATCATTTCGCGGACCGTGCTGACGGTTGCCCCCAACTGTTCGGCCGTTTGCCAGTAGTAGCCCACCATGATGGTCAAGTGCGGATGGAGTCCGTACCGGGTGAAGATTTCGAGGTTCTGACGCGCCTGATGCGGCAGGTATCCTTTGTTCAGGCGCGTGAGGGTTTCCGCGTCCGCCGCCTCCAAACCCACCAGCACGAAGCGGAAGTTGGCCTTGGCCAGCAGGGCGATGGTCTCTTCGTCGAGGTAGGCGAAACGGGTGTTGAACCCGAAATAGCAGCCGCGCTTGTGCAGGCCGCGGTCGATGATCCCCCTCGCGAACGCCCGAGCCTGTTCCCCGCGATACCACACGCCGGAGTCGTCGAAGATCTCGCGCACCCCGTAGTCCTCGATCAGGCGCTGGTACTCGTCCAGACTTTTCTTTACCGAACGGATCGAGAACGTGAGGTCCGGGCCGTTGTAGCGACAGAAGGTACATTTGCCGAACGTGCAGTCGCGGATCACGCTGGTGGCGTACGTGCCCGGCGTGCGCAGGTAGTTGCCGTTCTCGTAGGCGTAGCGCTTCCACTCGACTAGATCGCGATCCACGTCAGGGGAGAGGTCCAGGTCCTCGACGCGCTTGAACGCTCCCGTCTGCCGGACCTTCTTCTCGTCCACGCGGATGAAGAGGCCTTCGATTTCGCAGGTCTCGCGCCAATCCGCGTGTTCGGCGATGTAAGGAATCAGCTTCTTAAGCACAAAGTCGATGTGGTTGCTCTGCAGAATGACGTCCACGGCGCACGCCTGCATCGTCTCGTCCGGCTTGCGCATGGAGTGGTAGCCCGTCATGACCACGAGCGTCTTCGGCAAATCGCCCTTGAGCCGCTTGACGAGCGCCCAGTAGAACTTCATCACCGGCGTGGTGCTCTCGAGAACCACCACGTCCGGCCGCCACGCCAGAAGGCCCGCGTACCATTCGTCGAAGCTCTTCTGCTGCGCGTTGCCGTCGTCCCAGCGCACCTCGCAGCCGATGTCGCGCAGCCACGTCGCAGCCTGGGCGTGTACGACCGGCAGCAGGTAGGTGGGAATCTTGAAATACTGCACGTTGCGGTTCTGCGAGACCATGGCGACTTGCCCGCGGTCGTTCAGAATGGGCGGATAGGAGATCGCAACCTTCATAACATTTGCACCTAAATCCTCAGCAATATTTAAAAAAACGTCTCTGTCAGCAGGTTGTCGCTAGGGACGCCTTGCCCGCGCAGCAGGTCGTACACGTTGGCGACCATGGCACTGTGGCCGCAGATATAGCAGAGGCGGTCCGGTTCGACACGGTGTTCGCGGAGGTAGTCCGTGACCCGGCCCTTGAAGTCGCCCCCCTCCTCGCGGCTGACGCAGGCGACGTACCGCCCCCGCTCGTAGTCGGCCAGCTCGTACCGGTCTTCCACCCGGGCAACGCCGTGGATCAGACGGTAATCAAGACCGGGGAAATGCCTGACGAAGCAGTGGAACGCCACAATCCCGACGCCCGTCGCCACAAACAGGTAGCGGCGTGACGGGTCTGCAGGATTGGTGATGAAAAACTCTCCGTAAGGCCCCGCCAGGTCGACTTCCTCGCCAGGCTGCGCTTGATGCAGGGCACAGGCGGTTTCGCTCCCAGGACGGGCGATAATCAGAAACTCCAGATAAGGGTCGTCAGGAGAGGAGTAGATTGAGAACTCGCGGTTGATTGCGAAACGGTGGGGGCCCAGCGTCACGTGCTGCCCCGCCAGAGCCCGGAACGCATGCCTGTCGATGCGGATCACGAATGTCGTGGCCGTCAGTTTCCGCACGCTTTGCACGAGATGCCGGGGCTTGTCTGACATAATACAGTTTCCTTCTTGAGATTGGTAGGTTGCCAAACAGGGGCGGGTGAGTCAACCACGAAGACTAGCACACGTTCCTAACCTGCCGCCCCGCCCTCCCATTCTCAGGGCAAACGCATCTGCTTTTCCCGTCAAGACCCCGACAGAGCCATCCGAAGAAAGGGAATCATAAGGGTTCAAGTTTCGCCGACACTTGCCGAAGCACCTGTAAAACGGTACAGTGCCCTGTATCTGAATCGAAAGGGGCCTCATGAACCAGAAAGTGTTTCTTCTCGCGACTCTGTTGCCAACTTTCCTCTTCGCCGCACCCGTGCCCGAGGGAGGGACAACGGTCATACCGACTAACGCCATCGCCTCGATGCGTCAGAGCGCCACGTCCAAATACGGCACGCTGACGCGCGTCAAAACAGAAAACCAGCCGTTCGCTGATGCGATCCGCTGCGAGATTGCCACGCGCCCGACTCACTCGTGGGACATCCAGTTCCAGTTCAAGACCACGCGCAAGATCGAGAAAGGCGAAGTGCTCTGGGCCCGCTTCTTTGCCCGGACGGTCTCCACAAAAACGGAGAGCGGCGAGGGCCGCATCTGCGCGATCTTCGAGAGAGGCAGCGCTCCGAACGAAAAGTCTCTGGACTTCGACGTCGACCTCGGACATGACTGGAAGGAATATTTCTTCCCGTTTAAGTCGCGCGAATCCTACGAACCGGGCAAAGCGGGTTCGGGATTCCATCTCGGCACGCAGGAGCAGACTGTTGAAATCGCCAACTTCGAGGTCTATTCGTTCGGCAAGGGCTTCGACATGCAGCGCCTGCCGCGCACGAAGGCATCCTATGCGGGCCAGGCCGCTGACGCGCCGTGGCGCGCGGCCGCCGACGCGCGCATCGAGAAAATCCGCAAAGGCGATCTCACGGTCGCCGTGACCGATGCGTCGGGTCATCCCGTCTCCGGCGCGAAAATCACCGTGGCCATGAAGCGCCACGCGTTCGGCTGGGGTTCCGCCGTGACCGTCAGGGGCATTCTGCAGCAGGACGCCGACGGCGACAAATACCGCAGCGTCATCGAGAAGAACTTCACCCGCGTCGTGTTCGAGAACGACCTGAAATGGCCGGGCTGGGACAACCCGGCCAGCCACGCGAAGATCCTGCAGGCCACCGACTGGCTGCGTGCGCGGAACATCGAGATCCGCGGCCACAACCTGATCTGGCCCTCGTGGAAAAACACGCCGCGCGACCTCAAGAAGCTGCAGGACAACCCCGAGGCGCTGCGGCAGCGGATCAACAGCCACATTCAAGACGAGGTCAGCACCATGAAGGGGCATCTCGTGGACTGGGATGTCATCAACGAGCCCTATAACAACAACGACGTGATGAAGATTCTGGGCGACAGCGAAATGATCGCGTGGTTCAAGCTCGCCCGCAGCTTCGATCCCGCTGTGCGCCTGACGCTCAACGACTATGCGATCCTCTCCGCTGGCGGCATGGACAAAGCGCATCAGGATCACTTCGAAAAGACCCTGCGTTTTCTTAAGGACGGCGGAGCGCCGATCACGGGGCTGGGCATGCAGTCCCACTTCGGCGGCACGCCCACGCCGCCCGAGCGGATGCTGTCGATCCTCGACCGCTACGCCGCGCTCGGGCTCGACATCTCCATCACGGAGCATGACATCGACACGAACGACGAGCAGCTTCAGGCCGACTTCACCCGCGATTTCCTGACCACCGTCTTCAGCCACCCGTCGGTGGTGGCTGTTCTGACATGGGGCTTTTGGGAGAGATCACACTGGCGCCCCAACGCGGCTTACTACCGCAGCGACTGGTCCGTCACTCCGGCCGGCCAAGTCTGGCTCGACCTCGTGAACAAGAAGTGGTGGACGAACGCATCGCTTGAAACCGCAGCCGACGGCACAGCACGTGCGCGCGGATTTCTGGGCGATTACGAGATCACCATCACGCACAACGGCGCCACGAAGACAATCCCCGCCAAGTTGACGAAGGACGGCGCTAAGATCGCCGTTTCCCTGTAGCTTGGGCGTCTCGCCCATGAATTGGACACGGGGCTACATCATCCGCTCGATCGACGCGCGCTTGGCCGCGTAAACCTTGCCCAAGCCGAGGCCGATCGCTTCGTCGCACAGCGAGACCGCTTTCTCGAACTCGCCGTCGTCGATAGCGAGCGCGATCCCCCGCTCGAAAGCCCGGATCGACGGGCTGTACTCGCGGAAGCGCTGGGCCGTTTCCTCCTGTGCCGCCGGCAGATAGTCGCGCGCACGCTCCACGGCGGTGCGGCACGTTTCGAAATCGTCGGACTGGTAGGCGTCGTCGGCAAGGAGGTCGTAGAGGAAGAACTTCACCGCATTGGGGATCGAGGTGTTCCGCTCGAAGAATTTAAGCAGGTATTTCTTGCCCTTCTCCGCCCCACCATACAACGCCTCGTTGTGCCCGTCAACCAGATCGGCGAGGATCTCGACGGGTGTCTTTCGAATCGGTGTGGAACGGTCAGCCATGAAAAAGAGAGTGCCAGAGCAGGGCGCTAACCGCAAGCACGGAATACGATTTCTGACGGCCAGACCCTAACGTCGGTAATCACCCTTCTGTATTCACGAGGGTGCATTACCCATTTCGCCTTTTTTGTCACTTCTGCGGACATCCGTCAGTTCTCTTGACCGAAATGTCAACGACTTCATCCTCTTCCGATACACTAGCATAAGAATTGAAACCAAAGTCATGGGACAATTTACTCAATAGGTCATAGATGTGATAATCAGAGTCTTCGCTCATGCAGATCTTTTCAAGACGGAGCCCGCCTTCCCATTCAATGGTAAGATCGTTTGATATCGGTTTGACTTCAATTCTAAGGATTCTATGGCACTCCAAGCCTTTTGTTCTATCACAGAACTCACTGAAGGCTCTTCGATGATCATCTTTCGACTCGTAAAGGTATTCGGATGGGTACAAGGACGATGAGGTGAGGAGATGTCCGTCTTGAACGATTCTCCACGGCGAATACAAATAGATCAAATAGGCATGCTGGTCTGCTTTACCGTAGAGCCGGATTTTGATGCAGTTCATGTCGTAGTGGATAGTTGCTCGCGTATAATCGCCATGGCGTAGAAACTCATTTACTGCTTCGACTATCATTGTGAAACTCTCACCCTTGGTGTCATTGTTATCTCCGATTCATTCATTACGTGCAAGCCTTGATCAACCTGAGTTCCCAAAACTGCCACTTGGAATGGACATCAGTTATCGCGGGTAGAATCTCATTATAGTAACTTTTCTCCACTGGTGCCATTCGCGCCTCTCGTGCGATACTTCGCCCGCCGCGCCCGCACGGAGAAACCGATGGGCTTACGCTCGGTCTCCGGCGGTGCCATGAGCGCGTTCAGAACCTCGAAGACCACCTTGAACTGCTCGTCATATTTTTGCTCCATTTCGGCCAGTTTCTTGGCCAACGTCGCGTGCGCTTCCAGCATCTGCCGCAATTTCACAAACGTCCGCATGATCGCGACGTTGACCTCGATTGCCCTTTCGCTCTTCAAAACGCTAGAAAGCATGGCCACACCCTGCTCGGTGAATGCCATCGGCAAATACCGTTCTCCACCCCATGATCTTGAGGTCACAATTTGTGACCTCAAGATCATAAACTCCTTATTATCAACGACAAACATAAAGTCATGCGGAAACCTTTTCAGGTTTCTCCGTACCGCCTGCTTCAGCGCTTTCGTGTCAACGCCATACAGCGCGGCCAGATCACGGTCGAGCATCACCTTCTGTCCCCGGATCAGATAAATGGCCTGCTCGATGACATCCTCAGACATCGGAATCTTTTCAGCAATTTTCGCATCACCCTCCCTTCATATGACAACTTCAAATCTTGTCATCTTGCATTAAATGCCGCGCATTCACAATTTCGCGCTCACCCTGCCAGGCACTTTTCTGTCTCT
>CAYSXF010000034.1:0-12824 GCA_964434815.1 uncultured Lentisphaeraceae bacterium | reverse complement strand
TTTGCCGTCCACTTTTGCTCGCTACAACCGTCCACTTTTGAAAACGCCGCGACACAGAAAGTTAATTCACCGTGAATTCTTTAAGCGCCCCCTTTTGAAGCCGACCGAAATCTAGTATAATTTAAGATGTAAGTGCGAAAACCAGCAAAGGATTTCCGATGAAACACGCATATGCAGTCATTTTGGCGGGCGGTAGCGGCGAGCGTTTTTGGCCGCTCAGCACCAAGGCCCGTCCGAAGCAGTTTATTTCTTTGTTTAGCGGGCGTCCGCTTTTGTCTCTCGCGGTCGAGCGGCTGCACGGGCTGATTCCGCCGGACCGCATTTTCATCATCACCGCCGAGAAGCTGGTGGAGGACACGGCTGAGGCGGCCTGGAACGTGCCGCGCGCCAATATCATCGGTGAGCCGTGCAAACGCGACACGGCGCCGGCCATCGCGGTGGCGTGCGGCCTCGTGCAACGGCATGATCCTGAGGGGATCGTGTGCATCCTGACGGCGGATCAGCTCATGAGCGATGTCGAAACGTTCCGCCTGACGCTTTCCGACTCCATCAAAGTTGCCCAGCGCGAAGAAGTGATCGTGACGATGGGCATCCAGCCGACCTATCCGGCAACAGGCTTCGGTTACATTGATGCGGGCGAATCGCTGGAGACGCGCACGGTGACGCGCTTCAATAAGGCAAAACGCTTTGTTGAAAAGCCCGATGCCTACACGGCGGCGCGTTACGTCGAAAGCGGACATTACTGCTGGAATGCGGGCATGTTCATTTGGAGTACCGGCACCATGCGCAAAGCCCTGGCCGCGCATGCTCCCGATCTGGCAGAGCTTTGCGGACATGTTGCGGAATGCGACTCGCCCGAAGCGCTGCATGCGGCGCTGCGCCGGATCTATCCGTCGCTGCGCTCGATCTCCATCGACTACGCGGTCATGGAGCATGCCGACAATATCGTCATGGCGCGCGGCGCGTTCGGCTGGGACGACGTGGGCTCATGGCCGTCATTGGCAGGACACTTTTCTGCGGATCTCGACGGCAACGTGGTCATCGGCTCCTGCGAGCAGTTAGAGTCGCAGAACAATATCGTCGTATCGGAGAACCGGCTGACCGCGCTCATCGGCGTGAGCGGGCTGGTCGTGGTGCATTCCGAGAACGCCACCCTGATCTGTCCCAAGGACCGTTCCGAAGAGGTGAAGAAATTGCTTCGCCGCATCGCGGCCCGGCCTGACGGCGAAAAGTACGTGTAAGGCCACGTATGTCCAACGCTTCCGACATCCCCACGCGCCGCTTCAAATTGACGGTTGCCTATGACGGTACGGCTTACGCGGGCTGGCAGGTGCAGCCACACCACGCCAGCGTGCAGCAGGTCATTGAAGAAACGCTCGCGACGATCGTCGGGCACACCGTGAAGGTTCACGGGAGCGGACGCACGGACCAGGGCGTGCATGCGCGCGGCCAGGTGGCGCATGTGGATCTGACCTGCCGCCTGAGCGCTGACTCGGTTTGTCGTGCGCTCAACGGGCGGCTGCCGCAGGACATCCGCATCCTGAAGGCGTCGCTGGCGCGCCCGGATTTTCACGCGCGCCGTTCGGCAGAGGGCAAGGAGTACCGCTATTTCGTCTGGAACGATGCGATGGTCCTGCCCGACAAGCGGCTTTACACGGCTCACGCCTACCGTCCTCTTAGTGTCACTGCGATGCGGGCAGCGGCGCTGCTCTTTGTGGGGCGGCACGATTTCGCCTCGTTCACAGCTAACCCGCAGCGCGAGGTTGCGAGCACCGTGAGGACGATCTACGGTTTCAAGGTGAGCAAGCGCGGCAAGGAGATCGTTTTCAGCGTGAGCGGGGAAGGGTTTCTCTACAAGATGGTTCGCAGCATGGTGGGCTTTCTCCTGCGCGTGGGCGAGGGGGCGGAGAAGCCCGAAGCTGTGAGCGAACTGCTGGAGTCGCGCGCGCCGCGCAAGGCGCGCGTTCCATCCGCGGCCGCGCAGGGGCTGTTCCTGTGGCGGGTGTGGTACAAGAAGACAGGTGGATAGACTGTAGGTTGTTAGACTTTTAGGCGAGCGAATAAAGGGGGGACGAATGAAGCAGATTATGGGGATGATTGGGGTGCTTGTCGCCTGTGTGGCATGCGCGCAGGAGCGGTGGACGTACGAGAAGCCGTATGTGTGGGCGCGTGACGCGAAGGAAGTCACGCTGGCTACGGAAGGATCGGCTTTCAAGGTCACTCATACGGGCAAACAAGATTGGAGTTTGGCTGGACTTCCGCGCATACCTGTGAAGCCAGGCGATATCTTCGAGATCGCCTGCAAGGTCAAGATGACGTCGAGCGGCGGATGGGCCAACGCTGACGCCGGGGTTGTGCTTCGCGATGAGAAGAACAAAGAGCTGTCGTGGTCTTACGGCGGCGCATCGGCTTCCGCTCCGTGCGACTGGACGGAACTGAGGTCGCGCTTTATCGTGCCGAAGGGCGCGGCGAGTATCGAGCCCCGTGTGATCGGCGTAGGAGCCGTGACCATATGGGTTGACGGCTACGCGATTGCGCGGGCTGGAGCCGTGCAGGACCGCGTGAATCCTGCCATGCCGAAGCATTTGACGCTTGCCGGTGCGGGCGTGTCTGTTGATGTCGACTGCGCGACAGGCCGTTTCGCCGTGACGGACGCACGCACCGGAAGGGTCTGGAGTCAGAGTGCTGTGAATTCGGACTGGATGGTGCTAGACGCCGTGCCGACAGGCGACAAGCGGGGCGTGACGCTGACGCTGCTGAACCCCGAAACGACCCGCGAGATCCGCGCGACGCTGGCGGCTGCCAAAGACGTGCCGGAACTGAGCGTGGAGATCGCTTCGGAAGGGACGCTGACGAAGCCGCTGGATTTTCCCTCGCCGTTTGAGACGCGCAAAGGCGACCGGCTGATCGTGCCGATGAACGAGGGCATGAGCTATCCTGTGGAAGAAGAGCATCAGGGGCTGTACCGCATGATCGCGTATGGCGGTCACGGCATCTGCATGGGCTTTTTCGGCGTGGCCGAGGACGCGACCGGCGCGGGCTGGATGTGCATTCTTGAAACGTCGGATGACGCGGCGATGAACGCCCACAGAGCGTCGGACGGGTTATGGCAAGCCGGTCCGTCTTGGGACGCCTCGATGGGCAAGTTCAGCTATACGCGCAAAGCGCGCTACGTGTTTTTCGACAAGGGCGGGCATGTGGCCATGTGCAAGCGCTACCGCGAGCATGCGAAACAGGTCGGACTTTACAAGCCGTTCACGGAGAAGGTCAAACGCAACCCGAAGATCGACCTGCTGATCGGCGCGGCGAACATCTGGAGCTTCAGCGCGGGCAAGGACAA
Source organism: uncultured Lentisphaeraceae bacterium (assembly GCA_964434815.1). Classification (GTDB taxonomy): domain Bacteria; phylum Verrucomicrobiota; class Kiritimatiellia; order RFP12; family UBA1067; genus CAYSXF01. The sequence goes on along the minus strand of CAYSXF010000034.1, from coordinate 9,484 downwards.
GGTGAAGCTGGTGGCTGAGATGCAAGCCGCAGGTATGGGCCGAATCCTGTGGAGCGGGGCTGGGAGCGCGGAGGAACTCACGGCGATGAACGCCATGACCAACGTGCTGACGGGGCGCTACGACATTTATCAGGATATCATGGATCCGGCGAACTTCGACAAGATCCGCTACCATCACGGCGACTGGGTGACCGAAGCGTTCCCGCAGAACATCAACTGGGCGGGGCCGAACGGCCTGTTGCGGCGCGGCTGGGAGATCGAAAAGAAGGATGGCAGCGGCATGATCCCCTGCGCGGTGATCTGCGACGCCAAAGCCCTGCCCTACGCGCGCAAGCGTATCTCGGAAGAGCTGAAGACCAAGCCGTACGGCGCGCGTTTCATCGACACGACCGTGGCAGCGCCGTGGTTCGAGTGCTATCATCCTGATCATATGATGACGCGCTCGCAGAGCCGCCAGCACAAGATGGAGCTGCTGAACGTGATTTCCGGTGAGTTCAATCTGGTTTGCGGCAGCGAGACCGGGCATGAGGCGTCGGTGCCGTTCTGCGACTACTTCGAGGGGATGCTGAGCATCGGCAACTACCGCGTGGAGGATGCGGGCCGGCACATGGATCGCGTGCTCGACGAGGTGCCGGAGCGGGTCGCCAAGTATCAGGTGGGCGAGGCCTACCGCCTGCCGCTGTGGGAGCTGGTGTATCACGACTGCGTGGTGGCGCAGTGGTACTGGGGCGACTACAACAACAAGCTGCCGAAGATCTGGCGCAAGCGCGACCTGTTCAACGCGCTTTACGGCACGCCGCCGATGTACATGCTCACGATGAAGCAATGGGCCGATTTGAAGGATAAGTTCGCGGCGAGCTACAAGGTGGCCGAGCCCGTGTCGCGTGCGACCGGCTATTCAGAAATGACCGACCACCGCATCCTGACGCCCGACCGCCATGTGCAGCAAAGCGTTTTCGCCAACGGCGTGACGGTGACCGTGAACTTCGGTGCCGCGCCCTACACGGCCGCCAACGGCAAGGTCATCCCGCCGATGGATATGCTCATCAGCGGAATTTGATCCCATTCGTGTGTTTTTCCGGGTTTCTTCTGCTCTCGTAAGTTATCGTTTGCATTTAAAGCCCAATTTTGTATCACTATGAACATACGAACTTAGGAGCACCGCTCATGAAAGACGCGCCCCGCTATTTTTTGGTCTTTGGGCACAGCCGTGACACACGAGAAATGACGGAATATGAAACGATTTTCTGGGTTATTGATAGGTATGGTTCTCGCCGGGGCTGCGCAGGCCGAGGTCAGACTCGAGACGGTGGGCGGCGACCGGTTCCGTGTCGTGTGGGACGGCAAGGAGGTCGTGCGTCCGTCCAAGCCGGAGCTGCGGCTGACCGGCCCGGGCAAGCGGCAGTTCTTCGACCCGACGTCGCGGGTGTTCCGGGACGTCGAGGTGACCGCCAGCCAGGGCGTGCTTTTCAATGTCTCGAATAAGCGGGGCGAACCGGTTTTTCTTGGCGAGGGGACTCTGACCATCAAACCGGATGGCACGGGACTCATTTGCCGTCAGGCGTTCAACAACGCGGGTGCGGCGTGGCAGCTCAAACTGCTGCCGGTCGGGGACAACGGGCTGGACATCGAGTTGCTGGCGGAGGTCGCGCCGGAGTTCCGGCTGACGGCTTTCGACGTCAAAATGCTTGATCTGAATTTGAAACAGGCCACAGCCGATTTCGGCGGTTTGGGGCAATGGAGGCGCAATCTGCCCACAACCAAGGGGCTGCTGATGGGGCCGGTGCCCGGCGCGATCCGTCTCCAATATCCGAGCAACAATATGTTCGTGCCTGCCGCAGTATTGCAGGATGACACCACTGCCGTCGGCATCTGCCGGCTCGGCGTGCATAACGTGTGGCGCGCGCAGTACGGCGAACTCACGCTGACGCCGCAGGACAGGTCGTACGAGGTGCGGGCTTCCACGGGCTGGGCCGAGGCGGTCTCGACGGCTTCTTTCTATGAGCAGCAGTTCAAACAGAAATACCGTTTTCGTTTTTCCGACAAACGCGCTCCGGGGCCGGCGGGATACCTCCAGTTGGTCGACGCCAAGGATCTCTGGGGCGACTACATGCAAGAGCTGGATAAATACGTTCCGGTGCAGCCAGCGCCTCACTATGATCGCGAGAAGAACAATATTCTGATCATGAACTTTTTCATGGCTGAAAACTACAATATCACGGAGCAGAATCCCCAAGGCTGGACCATGAACGGTCCGAACTGGAAGAGCAACATCTGGGAGTTTGGGACGGAAGCGGTGCAGGCGAAAGGGGACGATCTCAAGCGGCTGACTGGCTTCACGGAGGAGAATGCCGGGCGTCCGGTGAAGTGGATCAAGTCCTTTGCCGAAAAGAACGTGAGGGAGATGCGCGAGACCAAGGCGCTGGCCAATGTCGTCTGGCGCTCGGCCACGTGCAGGGGCGCGAACAACCTGTCGCTGGACTACCTGCCTGACACGCACTATTTCCATCCGGACATGGAGGAGCGGATCGCGGTGGACGGCCCGGTGCGCGACTGGGACTGGGTGGTTGCCGACATCGAGCTGCGCTCGTCTGACGGGAAGGCCGTGGCCAGAAAGCCGGACGTCGAGATCCACGCCGCCGATATGGGCAAACTCAGAAAGTTGGCCCGTTATGAAGATGCGCGGCAGCGGCTTGCCTTCAAGGCCGAAGACTTGCTTGAGGCCGCCACGAACTATGTGACGTCGGCCTCAGACATCGGCGCGGAAGAGCGTTACCGCGATCAGATCAAATTCTATGTGAAGGTCGATGATCCGAAGGACCGGCTGGTCGGCGCGAAGGTCGGCGACCGTGTCGAGCTGAAGGCGCTGCCGCTGGTCGGCGATCCCACGCTAGCCGCGAACGCACTGACGCTCAAGGCGACGATCAAGGGCGTGCAGCGCGCCGCCATTGATGTCTGGGCGAAAACCTTAACAGACGCGGATTGTGAAATCGGCTTCCTGATCCGCGAAGACTTTCTGCTGGGTCCGCCCTGGCAGATGACGTTCATGCGGCTGGACTGGACCTCAGAGTGGCAATATAATCTGTTCAAGCAACGCGTGGAGTGGCACCAGGCCCGGTTCGGAAAGAAATGCCGCTGGTTCTATCTGGACGTGTTCGCCAACGAGACGCCGGACTTCATCCTGCAGCGCATGCGCCGTGATTTCCCGGACTGCTTCTTTTTCGCGGAGCATCCCAACGGCGTGGTGTTGCGAACCATCCAGAGCTGGAACTGGTTCGGCACGTACACGGACTTGGAACTTTTCTTGAATCCAAACGCCTTGGCGCTGGTTCTGCCGGAGCGCATGTTCAACTACGACAAAGCCCATGATTTGAATGTGATCAAGAGCATTTGGAAAAAGCCAAATTACATCTGCGTCACCCACCGCGGAGCCATGCACCTGGTGGAGATGGCGAAAGAGGCCCATCTGGAATAGTGTGTGCGGCGGCGAAGCAACTGGTTCACAATTTAATGGCAAAGACTTTAGAGGCCTTTTGATCTATACTGTTTGCGTAATCACTTAGAGGATGAGGTGAGGAAAATGGCAACCGATGTTCTGATTCTGAATACAGCGGTCCTGGATATGAGGAGCCCGGATTTCGCATTCACTGACAGGCTGGTCGGCGCAGGAGGTTTGGCCAAGTGTGCGACGTCAGAGATGCCGCCATACACCCAGAAGCAGCTCAAGGCCTATGTGGATCAGGGGTGTGCGACGGCGGGTGGGCCCGGCAACACGGCGCCGCTCTTGGCCCGAGCCGGATTGCGTGTGGCCGTCGGAACAAACCTGGGCAAGGGTGACTTTGGGGGGCTCGACATCCAGGGGCGCACCTTCTGTGACATCCTGACCGCGAACGGCGTCGACATGTCTGCCACATTCGTCCATCCTATGCTGCCGACCGGCACCACGTTCATTCACGAGGTGCCGAGCGGCGAGCGGGGGGGCATCGCCTATTTCCCGAACGCCAACAACGATTTCGCCTTCGAGACGTTCAAGCCGCAGATCAGGCGGCTCTCGCCCGTCGTCGTGTACTACATGTACTCCGGGCTTTCGGACCGGGGCGACGCCAATGGCGGTCAGGATCTGGCCGACTTCGTGGCGTGGTGCCGCTCGCAAGGGTGCATCACCATCGCCGACAGTCACACGCTGACAGGAAACCCGCAGGGGCTGATCGCACGCGGCGAACCGGTTCCCGCTTACGGCCTGCTGCGACCGTTGCTGGAAGGGTTGGACATCTTCTTCACATCGGTCGATGAAGCGCGCATGATCCGCAACACGCTGGATGCCGGGCACACTGTGCTTGGCTGCGACGATCACGACACCAGCTTGAGTTTTTTGGAGTTTGTGACGGGGCGTTTTGCGGGAAGGGGCCGGCGGCGCACGCAGTTGTTCGGCGTGACAGTCAAAAACGGCGCCTACGCCCGGCTCGTGGGGCCGGATGACCGCGTGCGTGAGACCGTCTTCTGCCCGTCGCGCTTCATGGCGGGCAGCGTGATCGACCTGGTTGGGGCTGGCGATTCGTTCAGGGGCGGGCTGATCGCGACCGTCGCGAGGCACCGCGACGCTTTTCTGGACGGCACCTTGAATGTGGAGGAGGCTGTGCAGACGGGGAACCTGATGGCCTCCCTGTACATCAAGTCGCTACTCAATGACCGCTACGGGAGCATTGCTGGCTTGGACGCGTTGCTGGCGGTTGTGCGCAGCGGGCGGGAGTTTGCGAGTTTCAAAGATCTCACCGCCGCATTGGCTGCGGTTTCTTGATTGGCAAACGAAGGTAAGGACGCCTCCCCGAGGCGTCCGCGGACGGTTCGGGGAACCGTCCCTACCGAAAGGCAGATTTTTGAAGGGCTAAATGATGTGAAGCATGTGTTTGTAGGATTCGGCTTTGGGCCGATACAGGCTGGCCTCTTTGTGAAGGAGGCGCGCGGCAGCGGACGGTTTTCGGAAATCACCGTGGCTGAGGTCGACGAGGCGCTCGTCGCTGCGGTTCGCGGCAATGGGAACCGGTACGCTTTGAATGTGGCCTCTTCGGAGGGCATCGAGGTCGTGCAAGTCAACGGGGTCACGCTTCTCAACCCGAACGTCGCGGACGACCTTCGGCAACTGCGTCATGAACTCGGGAAGGCGACGGAGATCGCGACATCGCTGCCTTCCGTCGCGTTCTATGCTCGCGGGGGCGAGACCAGCGTGGCGCGCCTGATCGCAGGGGGCTTGCGAGGCTGCGGGGCAGAGCAGACGGTTGTCTATACCGCCGAGAACAACAACCACGCGGCGGAAATGCTGGGGCAGGAAATGCAGCGCGTTTCAGAGGGCGGCTCGTGTCAGCGTCCCGTTCAGGTTCTCAACACGGTCATCGGGAAAATGAGCCAGGTCATCAGCGATCCGGCAGAGATTGAGCGGCGCGGACTCGAGCCCATCGCTCCTGGGTTTCCACGGGCATTTCTGGTCGAATCGTTCAACCGCATTCTGGTTTCGCAGATTCATCTGCCGGGGTTTGAGCCGGGAATAACCGCTTTCGAGGGAAAGGAAGACCTGTTGCCTTTCGAGGAGGCCAAACTGTATGGCCACAATGCGGCTCACACAATGCTGGGCTTTCTCGGGCAAGCTTGCGGGCTGTCCTTGCTCTCAGATCTCCGATACAAACCCGATCTGATGGCGCTCGTCAGGAAAGCCTTTCTGTGCGAGGCGGGCGAGGCGCTGATCGCACGGCACGGCAAACTGGGTGATCCGCTTTTCACTCAAGAAGGCTTTCGCTTGTACGTGGATGATCTGTTGCTCAGGATGACGAACCCCCATTTGTCGGACACGATGGCCAGAGCCATCCGCGATCCCGTGCGCAAACTGGGCCATTCGGATCGGCTGTTCGGCGCCATGAGGCTTTGCTTAACCTGCGGCATCGAACCCGAATGTCTGGCCGTTGGCGCTCTGGCCGGATTGCATGCGTTGTCGGAGCACCCCGAGTGTCCGCAAGCGCCTGCATTCAGCATGTGCAAGCGCGATCGGAAGTTGAGCGGCGGTGAAATTGAAAGCCTTTTGGCCGCCTTGTGGGTCGACGGATATTCGACGGTTGAATTGAAGGAGATCGCAGACTTGTTGGAAAAAGCGCAGTCGTGTTCTTTGTGAAAAATGGAGATAAAGAAGATGAAGGCAATCAGCAGAAGGGCTTTTCTGGCGGCAGGGGCGGCCGCTTCGGCAACAGGATTCCTCACGGGGTGCGCCACATCCGGAGCGCGGCGCATGTCGCCGAACAGTAAAATAGCCCATGCGTGTATCGGCGTGGGCGGGATGGGACTCAACGATCTAAAAAATTTCCAGTCGCATCCTCGCGCCCAGATTGTGGCAATCTGCGATGTCGACAAAACCCATCTGGATAAAGCTGCTGAACTTGTTCCAGACGCGCGCCGCTACACCGACTGGCGCGAGCTGCTGGCGAACGAGGGCGACAAGGTTGACTCCGTTAACGCGGCGGTACCGGACCACATGCACGCGCTGATCGCGATGTCCGGCATCCGTGCGGGCAAGCACGTCTACTGCCAGAAGCCGCTCTGCCACGACGTGGCCGAGTGCCGCGCACTGGCGTTGGCGACGAAACAGTCGCGCTGCGTCACACAGCTTGGCACGCAGCACGCTTCGGGCGTGGGTGACCGCATGGGCGTGCAACTCCTGCGCGAGGGTGCGGTCGGCACAGTCCAGCGCGTCATCCTCTGCTCGAACCGCCCCGGCGCGATCGACACCTACCGCCTCGTGGGGCCGCGTCCTGCGAAGGGCGAGAGCGCTCCCGCAACGCTGGCGTGGGACCTCTGGCTCGGCACTGCGCCCGCGAGGGAGTTTGCGCCCGCCATCTATCATCCCGCCAAGTGGCGTGCATGGCAGGACTTCGGTACGGGGTGGTCCGGAGATATCGGCTGCCACATCTTCGACGCCGTCTGGAAGGGGCTCGGGCTGACGGCGCCGCGCTCGGTGACCGCCGAGGTGCAGGAATCGTGGAAGAACGCACCTGACAGGCGAGCGGACGTGTGGCCGCAGAGCGACCATATCACGTGGGTGTTTCCGGGCAACGCGAAGTCAGGTGGCAAGGACTTCACGGTTGAGTGGTTCGACGGGTTGCTCTACCCGCCAGCCGACGTCCAGGCCTTGGTCAAGGAGGCCGGGTTCAGCGAGTATCCCGCCGAGTCGGCTATGGTGATCGGTTCAGAGGGTGCGCTGCTGCTGCCGCATACCTCGGGGCCGGTGTTGTTGCCCAAGACCAAATTCGAAGGCCGGGCCAAACCCAAACTGGCGGCCCGTAACCACTACCACCATTTTCTCGACGCCTGCCTCGGCGGTGAGATGTGCGAATCGCATTTCTTGCAGACGGGGCCTATGGCTGAGACGATCATTCTTGGTACCGTTGCGATCCGCGTTCCGGACATTGTGTTGCAGTGGGATGCGGCGCAGTTGCGAATCACGAACTCGCAAGCTGCGGACAAACTGCTGCGGCGCTCCTATCGCAAAGGCTGGGAAGTGCCGGGCCTGGTGTAATAAGGGATTTAGCGGAATGAAAATCGCCATAGCGCCGAACGCCTTCAAGGGAAGCCTCACGGCCACTCAAGCTGCTGACTGTATTGAGCGCGGCATAGGAAAAGCTTTGCCTGACTGCATCACGGTCAAAATCCCCATGGCGGATGGCGGCGACGGCACCGTTCTGGCCATTGTCGATGCGACCGGCGGTCGGCAGGTGAAGTGCTCAGTCAGCGACCCTCGTGGCCGCAAGATCCGCTCCGCCTTCGGCCTCACCGGCGATGGGCGCACCGCCGTGATCGAGATGGCGTTGGCCAGCGGATTGGCGCTGCTCAAACCCGGCGAACGTAATCCTTTGCTCACCAGTACGCGCGGCACCGGTGAACTGATTCGTGCCGCTCTCGACTTGGGCGTGAAAGAAATCCTGATCGGCATTGGCGGCAGCGCGACCAATGACGGCGGCATGGGCATGGCACGCGCTCTCGGTGTCCGGTTTCTGGATGCGCGAAACCGCGAACTAGATGACAACGGCGGTGCGCTGACAGAACTCGCTTGCATCGACTTGTCTGCGTTGGACGGACGGCTCAAGGGCGTAACCGTGGATGTGGCCTGTGACGTGAACAATCCGCTGTTCGGGCCGCGCGGCGCAGCCCGGGTTTACAGCCCGCAAAAAGGCGCGACGCCGGCCATGGTCGAGCAGCTCGACAAAGGACTGAGGCGGCTTGCAAGTGTCATCAAAAAAGATTTGGGCGTAGAAGTCGCTAAGCTGCCGGGAGCCGGAGCGGCAGGAGGGTTGGGCGCGGGACTCGTCGCCTTCCTCGGCGGGCGGATGCGACCGGGCGCGGAGCTGGTTACCCGCGTGGTCGGCCTCGAAGGCAAGCTGGCCGGCTGCGATCTCGTGATCACAGGAGAGGGCCGATTGGATGGGCAGACGGCCTTCGGCAAAGCGCCGGCCGGAGTGGCGAAAGTGGCGAAGCAACTCGGCATCCCTGTCATTGCGATCTGCGGTTCGCTCAGCGCGGACGCTGACAACGTGCGGACGATCGGCATCGAGGCATTTTTCTCGGCGCTCGAGGAGCCTGTTCCAGAGGCGGACCTGCCGAAGCGCGGCCCCGGCATGCTTGAGCGTTGCTCGGAACAGGTCGGACGCCTGTTGGCAATGAACGTAAAGAGACGCAAGGTATGCGAGGCAAATAAACGAGCTAAGATAAAATAACGGTACTCGGTTGGTGACGGGGGGTATGCGAAAAGGGCGCGTTTCAGATGAAAGCGTGGCGCAAGGCTGGGAGTGCGGGCGCCCCCGCCCGCCGAAGCGGCGTTTACAAGATAGTCCGCAAGCGGTTGTTCCACGTTTTGTTGCGCATCTGCCTTGCACGGAATTTCGCATTGTGGGCGAGGGCGCCCGCACTCCCGGTCGCTCCGCGCACGAAACGCATGAACCTCTCATCCCCTGTCACCAACCGATAACAAAATAACGAGAGTCGGTATTTGACAGGTGCGGGCCGATTCGATAGGCTAACTCCCCATACGTGCTCTTTATCATTTGTATCCGGAAGGAAGTGCCGCAGTGAGTGTCGTTCAACCATTGCTCGACCTGCAGGAAATAGACGGCCGCATCCGCGACCTGCAGCAGGAAATTCGTGATATTCCGCAACGCAAGACCCAAGAGCTTGAGCGCCTGAGTGGTGCTCGCGAAGCCTTGGCCCGCGCGCAGTCGGAATATAAAAACGCCCAGTTGAGGGTGAATGAGGCGGATCTGGAAGTGAAAGCTAGGCGAGACAAGATTCTGGCGCTCAAGCAGAACCAAGTCTCGCTGAAGACGAACAAAGAGTTCCAGATTTTCAATCTCGAGATCGCCAAAATCGAGGGAGAGATCGACAGCTACGAGGCCCGCCAGATAGCTGTCTCTTATACACATCTCCGAGCCCACGAGACAGGCAGAAATCT
>CAYSXF010000033.1:0-12833 GCA_964434815.1 uncultured Lentisphaeraceae bacterium | reverse complement strand
GGTCGATGCCGCCATTGAGTGTGACCGTGGCCGCACCGGCCAGCGAGCCCGCCGCGATCGGCGAGTTCTGGAAGAGGCTGATGGCGTTCGTGTGGGTGGTGGTGTTGTAGAAGATCAGTCCGCCCGGGTTGCTCCAGTTGGTGTTCAGTGCGCCGCCATACAGGCTGATCGGGCCTGTGCCCATGGCGCCGCTCGCATACACATTGACCATATACCAGTCCGATTCCTGTGCCCGGATCGTCAGCCCGCCCGAGAAACTGTTGGCGCCATTGAGCAAAGAGATTGCGCCTGCAGTCTGAAGTTTGTCGATCGCGCCGCCGCCCGAGATCACGCCGTTGAAGTTGACGCCCCACGTACCGATATCCATGATGAGCGTCGTGCCCGTCGGGATGGTGACCGAGTTGGTGACGAGGTCGGTCGCTTCACGCGGGTTGGTGATGCGCGGCTGAGCCGCTCCGTCGGCCACGAATTGCAGCGGGCCGCCGTAAAGGTTGAACGTCGACTTCACGCCGCCCGTCGGGCCGTTCAGGAAATCGAGCCGGTTAATGACGAAAGGCGACGCGAGATCCTGCACTGCGGTAATGTGGTTGGTTCCATCCAGACTCACCGTCGTATTAAACTTGCTCACCGGCAGGTTTCCGTCGGGGGTCCAGTTCGCCCCGGAGCTCCAGTTGTTGTCCGCCGCGCCGCCGTCCCAGACGAAGCTGACGTTCGGAAGGCTGCTCAGCACGTTGATCTTGCCGCTGCCGCCGAAAAAGGCGTTGGTCTCTGTTCCCGCTCCGCTGCCGACCGCACCGTACGTGCCGGACGGCTGCTGCACCCCGTCCAAGAAAAGCTTGTCGATCGTCTCTGTCAGGCCCACCCCGATCGACACCTTTGCGCCGCCTGCCGCAATGCTCAACACCACCGAGTCCGAGATGGTCGCCGCAGCCCGCAGATCCAGCGTGCCGCCAGCCACCAGGATATTCGTGCTGCTGCCCAGGCAGGTCGAAACCGCCGCGACCAGCGTGCCGTTGCTGACCGTGATGCCGCCGGTGGTTGTGCTCAGGCTGTTGCTTAAGACCAGCGAGCCGGCACCCGTTTTCACCAGACTGAGCAGGCCCGTCAGGCGCCCGTCGAAAAGCGTATCGGAGTCCTGGCTCACCGTGAGCGTAGCCGCTGTCGCGCTTGTCACCGTGTTGGTCTTACCTGCGGTCGTGTCGCCGCGCAACTGGCTGACTGTCTGTCGGCAGCCGTTCAGGTCGAACGTGCCGCCGGCCAACGTGACCGGCACCGCCGCGTTAAGCGCGTCCGGCGCGCCCAGTCGGCAGGTGCCGTTGTTGACCGCCATACGGCCGACGAACGTGTTCGTGCCTGCAAGCGTCCACGTGCCGGTATCGGTCTTGTTAAGGGCTGTGGTACCGCCGCCCGAAATCACGCCGCTGATGGTGCCGGAGCCGCAGCCGCGCAGGTAGAGCGTCCAGGTGTTCAGATTGATGCCGCCGCTGAGCGTTACAGTTCCGCCCGACGTTAGGTTACCGGCAAAAATCGGCGAGTTCTGGAAGAGGCTGATGGCGTTCGTGTGGGTGGTGGTATTGAAGAACATCAACCCCCCGGGGTTGACATAGTTGGTGCTCAAGGTGCCGCCGTAAAGGCTCACGGGGCCGGTGCCCATCGCGCCGCTGGCATTCACGGAGACCTGATACCAGTCGTTGTCGATGCCCCGAAGCGTCAGACCGCCCGAGAAGCTGTTGGCGCTGTTATTTAAGATGAGGGCGCCTGCGTTCTGAACCTTGTCGATCGCGCCGCCGCCCGAGATCGCCCCGTTGAAGGTGGTGCCATAGGTGTCGATCTGCAGATTGAGCGTCGTGCCCGCCGGGATGTTGATCGCGTTGCCGATCACGTCGGTGTTCCAGCGCGGATTGGTGATGCGCGGCTGCGTTGCGCCGTCGGCCACAAACTGGAGCGGACTGCCGCTGAGGTTGAACGCCGGGTTCGAGCCGGCCGAGGGGCCGTTCAGAAAATCCAGACGGTTCAGAATAAAGGGATTCGCGAGATCCTGCACCGAGTTGAGGCGATTGGTGCCGTTCAGTTGCACGATGGTGTTGCTCGCGCTCACCGGCGCGGACGTGTCCGGATTCCAGTTCGTCGCGGAACTCCAGTTGTTGTCCGTCCCACCGCCGTCCCAGAGGTAGGTTACGGCCGCCTGTGCGGTATGGGCCATGACGGCCGTAAGAATCATTATGACCAGACTCATGCAATGCTGCAGAACTCTGCTTTTCATGAACAACTCCTTTACTGATTTAAATATAAGCACTGCCCTTCCATAGGCTTGGCCGGCAACATGCCGGCTCCCATGATTGAGGTCTATTATGCTGGGGGGGTTAAAAGAGTCAACCCAAAACATAGCGTTTGTTATGTCTCAAGAAAACCCGCTCGCCAACAGCGGCCTGGGTGTGCAAGTCAAGCTGGCCCCGAACCCCAAGGAATCGAGCGCTCAGGACTCGGGGTGGGGCAGCTCTGACTAAACCGTTTGCCCTGACCCTCTTCGCTTGACGTGTGGCGAACACCGCCGTATGCTTATTTCAATTCTGAATGATAACTGGGGGTTTGTATGACAGGCGCTACAGTGGGACGCCGGTTCCAAGTGGTGATCCCAAAAGAGGAGCGACGGCGCTTGGGCTGTAAGCCGATGAGCCAAGTGAACGTTGAGGCGCGTAAAGACTGCATCGTCCTTACCATATGACATCTTCATCGCCAAACAGCGCCATCCCGCCCTCCCCGCCAGAAGCCGCACCGACCGACACGGTGACCGGAACGGTCGAGTCCATCGTCTACCGCAACGACGAGACCGGCTACACCGTCTGCACGATCAAGACGCCGGGCGGCCTCCGCGCGCGCGAGGATTTCGTCACCATCGTCGGCTCTTGCGCCGCGATCTGGGAGGGCGAGGAGCTGCACGCCGAGGGCCAGTGGAACCTCCACCCCTCGCACGGCCGCCAGTTTCAAGCCAAGAGCATCACCTGCATCACGCCGACTTCCGCCGAGGGCATCCGCCGCTATCTCTCCAGCGGCATGATCAAGGGCATCGGCCCCACCTTCGCCCAGCGCATCGTCGACACGTTCGGCGAGCAGACCCTGGACGTCATCGACAAGGAGTCCTCCCGCCTGCGCGAAGTCGCAGGCATCGGCGAAGGCCGCCGCAAGCTCATCAAGGAGTCGTGGAACGAGCAGCGCGGCGTGCGCGAAATCATGATCTTCCTCCAGTCGCACGGCATCGGCACCGCCAAGGCCGCGCGCATCTACCGCCAGTACGGCGCGGACGCCATCGCCGTGGTCAAGCGCAACCCCTACCGCCTCTGCGAGGACGTCTGGGGCATCGGCTTCAAAACCGCCGACGGCATCGCCCTCAGCGTCGGCATCCCGCACGACTCCGAAGTCCGCGCCCGCGCCGGCCTCATCTACACGCTCCAGTCCGAGGCCGAGGAGCAGGGCCACTGCTTCACCGTGGACGCCGACCTGCTGCTGCACGCCCAAGAGCTGCTCGACATCTCCGTCGAGATCCTCGCCGAAGCGCTCGCCAAGGAATACGAGAAAGGCACCCTCGTCAAAGAGGAGAACCGCGTCTACCTGCGCGACCTCTTCCGCGCCGAGTCGCGCGTCGCCGAGAAGCTGCGCCACCTGCTCGACGCGTCCCGCACCTTCCCGCCCATCGACGCCGACAAGGCCATCGCCTGGGCCGAGTCCAAGATGGGCCTCTCCCTCGCCCCGCTCCAGCGCGAGGCCCTCGCCAACGCCATCCGCTCCAAAGTCTCGATCATCACCGGCGGGCCCGGCGTCGGCAAGACCACGATCATCCGCGCCCTCACCGAGATCTTCAGCGCCCGCAAGCTCGACATCCGCCTCGCCGCGCCCACCGGGCGCGCCGCCAAGCGCATGTCCGACGCGACCGGCCACGAGGCCCAGACCATCCACCGCCTGCTCAAGTTCAACCCCAGCCTCGGCGGCTTCGAGTTCACCTTCGAGAACCCCATGGCCGGCGACTGCTTCATCCTCGACGAGACCTCGATGATCGACATCCGCCTCATGGACCAGTTCCTGCAGGCCCTGCCGAACAGCGTCACGCTCATCCTCGTCGGCGACACCGACCAGCTCCCCAGCGTCGGCCCCGGCAACGTCCTGCGCGACCTGATCGGCTCGAACGCCATCCCTTTCTGCCGCCTCGACACCATCTTCCGCCAGGACACCTCCGGGCTCATCGTGCGCAACGCCCACCGCGTCAACAGCGGCGAGCCCTTCGAGACGCGCCCCGGCGAGAGCGACTTCTACTTCGTCGAGACCGGCGACCCGCAGAAGATCATCGAGCGCACCGTGGAGCTGATGACTCAGCGCATCCCGCACAAGTTCAAGATGAACCCGCTGACCGACGTGCAGGTGCTCTCGCCCATGCGCAAGAATCTGCTCGGCACGGAGAACCTGAACGACGTGATCCAGACCGCGCTCAACCCCACAGGCCCGTCGCTCGTGCGCGGCTGCACCCACTTCCGGACGCGCGACCGCGTGATGCAGATCCGCAACAATTACGATAAAGAAGTCTTCAACGGCGACATCGGCTTCATCAAAGAGGTGGACGAGGAGAGCCGCGCCTTGGTCGTGCTCTTCGACGGCCGTCCCGTGCGCTACGAGCAGGCCGACCTCGACGAGCTGGTGCTCGCCTACGCCTGCTCGATCCACAAGTCGCAGGGCAGCGAATACCCCGCCGTGATCGTGCTGATGCACACGCAGCACTACAAGCTGCTTCAGCGCAACCTGCTCTACACCGCCATCACGCGCGGCAAGAAACTCGTGCTGGTGGTCGGCTCCTCCCGCGCCGTCAACATCGCGATCCGCGCGAACCAAGTCCGCGAGCGCCGCACTACTCTCAAAGAGCGCCTCCGTTCATAATATTTGTGCAGGAAAGCCTCCCTTCGCACGTTTGATGAACCGTGCACCTTGACACATGGAGCCGTTTACCGGAAACGCCATTTCTTTTCTCGCCCGAAACAGATTGCAAGCCAGAAAGAAGGCGAGTAAAATAGAAGGTAACGAGAGGGGCATTTATTGTGGATGCACATTTTCCCAAATCGTCTAGCTTCTTAACCGCCGACCAACTCCTTTCGGAGAATGTCGCTCTGCGCGAGAGCGAGCGCCGCCTGCGAACCCTAGCGGATAACCTGCCCGGCGTCGTGCTTTACCAGATCGCCGGTGACACCAGCGGCAACCGGAGGTTCACGTACATCAGTGGTTCCGCCCGCGACGTGCTGGGCTTGAGCGTTGAGGAAGTCATGGCCAACGCCCGCACGGTGTATGCGCAGGTGCTCCCCGAATATCTGCCAGGCCTGCTGGCCGCCGAAGAGAAAAGCGTGCGTGACAACGGAACGTTCAGCTACGAATTTCAGATCCGTCGGCCCGATGGCGACATCCGCTGGGTTTCTCTTAACGCCTCTGTTTGCATGCGGCCCGATGGCAACGGAGCAGGAGACGGCATCCTGATGGACATCACGGCACGCAAAAAGGCCGAGGAAGAGATCGTGCAGCTCAACCAAAGTCTCGAGCAGCGCGTGCTTGAGCGCACCGCCGAATTGCGCAGGACTGAAGCGCAGTTGCTCCAGTCGCAAAAGCTCGAGGCCGCCGGCCTCCTCGCAGGAGGCATCGCTCACGATTTCAACAATCTGCTCGGGGTCATTCTCGGCTATGGCGAGAGCCTCCTTGATCAGTTGCACGAAAGCGACCCCATGCACCTGGAAGTCGGAGAAATCGTGAAGGCCGGCCAACGCGCCGCAGGCCTCACCCGCCAGTTGCTCGCCTTCAGCCGAAAGCAAACTCTCCAGCCGGAAGCCGTCTGTCTGAATGACGTGGTGACCCACATAGAGAAGATGCTCCGCCGCCTGATCGGAGAGAACATCGCGCTTCGGATTTCCCTTGCGCATGACCTCGGACAAGTGATGGCCGATACGGGGCAGATCGAGCAGGTCATCGTGAACCTCGTGGTCAATGCTCGCGACGCCATACAGCAGGGCGGATCGATCACCATCGCGACTGCCAATGTCGAATTCGGCGAGGACGATGTGAGACAACACGTTGGCTCGCAGATGGGGCCGCACGTCCTGCTCACCGTCAGCGACACGGGGTGCGGGATGGACGAAGCGACCATGGATCGCATCTTTGAGCCATTTTTCACCACCAAAGAGAAGGGCAAAGGCACAGGTCTCGGTTTATCCACCGTTTACGGCATCATCAAACAGTCCTGCGGCACTGTCGATGTGGCGAGCGAACTGGGGCGCGGAACGACATTCCGAATCCACTTGCCCAGACTGGCAACCTGCGCCGCCCCACGCACAAAGGACGTCGTGACCAGCGCCGCCGACGGCCAAGGCGAACTCATCCTGATGGTCGAGGACGACCTTCACCTGCGCACCCTACTCCAGAAAAGGATCACAGCGCTTGGCTATAGGGTGACGGCGGCGGCGAACGGCGGCGAGGCCGTCTTGGCCGTGGAAGAACAGGGATTGCGTCCCGAACTTTTGCTCACAGACGTGATTATGCCCGGCATGAGCGGCACGCTTCTCGCGGAGCGCCTTGTCCAGAAACAGCCAGGGCTCAAAGTGCTGTACATGTCTGGCTACACCGACGACACCCTAGGCCGCCACGGCGTGCTCGACGTCGGCATCCGTGTGCTCGGAAAACCGTTCGACACCGCCGCCCTCGCGGGCATGATCCGTTCAGCTCTCGATGGCAACTAATATCCCGGCATGTTCTGGAATGGCTCTATTTCTTAACATCCAGCCGAAGCACAGTCACCGAATTACCTGGGAAGGTGTGCTTGAAGCTCTGCGCCGCGTGGTCGATTGTGATCTCGGCCGGCGCGACCTTCTTGGGCGCATCGAGCGTGTTCTCGTCCATGGCGTCAGCCGAAGCCAGCACGATTGCCTTGGCTTTCTTCGACACGCCTTTCGCCCCGTTCAGCGTGACGTCCGTGGCCAGCTCAGAGGCTGAGGTGTTGACGACCTTCAGGATCACTTCCTTGCCGTCTTTGGACAGGGTCGATGAGGCGTACAGCGCCTTAAGCGGTGCTCTTTGAGCGTCATGGATCAGCTTGCCATCAAGATAGCACTTAATGTTACCGCCCTTGAGTTCGACCTTGATATCGTACCAGCGGCCGGTCTCGATCGACCCGTCCACTTTGGCTTCTTCGACGCCCGGCATTTCGAGGCCATATTGCTTGTTGCCCCAGCCGCCGATGTTCCACCACGATTTCTGGTTGTCTTTGTCCACGCCGATCAAAATCAGGAACCCTTCCGCGCCGCCGAGCTTGCGCGCCTTGAGCGTGTACGTGTAGTTATTCCATTTCTTGTCGCCAATGACCGCGCGGACGCCTTCAGCCCCCGACGTCTGCCTGAGGACGCCGCCTTCCGTTTTCCATTCGCCGCTGTGCAATTTCCAGCCTTTTGTGCCGTTCGCGAAATCGCAGGCGAGCAACACCTCGTCGCCGCGCGTCACCTTGATGTCCTTGAACTCGGCCTGCGTGACCCACGTGCCGACACCGACCATGCCGTTCTCGACCGGCGCTTCCGCCGAGACCGATTCGACCGTGCACGGCAGAACGGTGTCGCCGCGGTTCTCAGAGAACATCTGCTGCACGTAATACGATGGGATGCCGAAAACGCGCGAGCTGTCGAACACGATCAGGTCCGGATTCCAGCGCCGGTGGTTCGCGTTCACAAACAGCGGAGCGTACGAGGCCATCCGGACGACATCGGAGTTGCGCTCCAGCCCGGTCATGAAGGCGGCCTCGCCGACCGCGCCGCGCAAGCTGCCTTCGCCCGTGTCCTGCGTGACCGCGTATTCGCCGACGAACACCTTGAACGCGGAACGGTCGTAGCTGTCGTATTTGCCGGCGTTCGCGATGAAAAACTCCGGCGAGCTGTAGTAATGCTCGTCCACGATCTCGAGGGTCCGGTTCTTCGGCGTGCCGTTCCAGACGTCCGCGATGAGCGTCATGTTGGGGTACTTGGCTTTGATCGCGTCGCTGAACAGCGCATACCGCTCATGGTAGGCGGGGCCGCCGTTCTCATTTCCGATCTCCATGTATTTCATGTTGAAGGGTGCCGGGTGTCCGGCCTTGACACGCACCGAACCCCAGGTGCTGTCGGCAGAGCCGTTGGCGTACTCGATCGCGTCGAGCGCGTCCTGCACGTACTCGCCCATTTTGTCCATGGGCACATTCTCCCTGTGCGACATGCCGACGTTGATGCAGAAGAGCGGCTCCGCGCCGATGTCCTCGCACAGTTGCAGGTATTCGTGGAACCCGATCCCGTGCGTGGCCGTATAGCCCCAGAGGTTGTACTGCGACCTGCGCTCGGAGATATTGACGATCGTCTCTTTCCAGCGATAGGCTTCCTTCATCGTGTTTCCCTCCACCCAGCAGCCTCCCGGAAAGCGCATGAACGCGGGCTTGAGATCGGCCAACATCTGGGCCAGATCCTTGCGGAATCCGTGGCCTTTCCACGTGTCTTGCGGAAAGAGCGAGACCATGTCGAGCCAGAACGTGCCGGCCTTGTCGGTGCTGATCACCAGCCGCGCCTTGGGGTCGGTCGTGTCGGGCTTGAGCGTGAGCGTATAGGTCAGCCAGTCTGCGGTCACCGCCTTGATCTTCTCCTTGGCATAGACCACGCTGTCAGCGCTCTCCAGCGTCACCGTGAGAGGCCCTTTAAAGTCCGCGTCTGCGCGGGCGCTCAGCGAGAGGCTATACTTCCCGCCCTTCACGACCGACATGCCCCAGTAGCCTCCGTTGGCCACGCCGACCCGGGCGACGCCGGCGTCCTTGATCGTCACCTTCAACGAGTGGGGATTCTTGGCGCTCATCGGCTTCTCGGCGTCCACGGCCAAATCGATTTTGGCGTTCCCGCTGCTCACGGGCGTCCACGATTCCGGCTTGTCGGAGTCCTCGAACGAGCGGTTGCGGACGAGTTCCGCATAGATGCCGCCGTCAGTGGAAAGATTGATGTCCTCAAAGAAAATGCCCCACAGCGTCGGGCTGACCTTGACGCCGGGTTTGTCGACAGCCACAGTGATTGAGCTGTCTGCCGCCATGAGACCGCCGCACACACACGCGGTCGCAACCGCACACACCATACGCTTCATTTCAACCTCCTATTAACGCCCAACATCGAACGTCGAACTCCCAACTTCGAAGTTGAGCGTTCGACGTTAAGCGTTCTGTTTTTCACGCGAACGGATTCTCGCCCGGATAGCGCACGCTCTCCGGCAGCGGCGTGTTGACGTCCTCGACGCCCAACAGTTTGACCGCCTCGAAAAGCACCTTGCCCGCCTTAGCGAAGCCGAAGCCGCCGTGGTGCGGGAACCTTTTGCCGATCAGAACATGCCGGTAAAACCGCGCGAAGTCCCGGATGCCCACCACGCTGATGCCGCCGAACGAGCACGGATTCACGTCGAGCAGTTCGCCCTCGGCGATGTAGCTCACGAGTTCGCTGTCGGAGTTGCCCTGCACGCGGAACATCGTGGTCGGCCCGGGCATGAGCTGCCCTTCCAGCGTGCCGCGCGTGATGTCCGGCTCCTTGCCGCCCTCCATCAGCCGGTTCATGATGAACTGGTATTTCATCGAGCAGTTCTTCATGCAGGAGCTGCATGTGTTGCCGCAGTGGAAGCCCATGAACAGGTCCTTGGCCGGCACGCCCTTGAGGTCCGCGCCCTTGATGACATCCGCAGGAACCGAGTTGTTGATATCCAGCAGCGTAGCGGGAAGGCCCGTCGCACATTGCAGCATGTACTCGGAAATCGCGCCGTAGAGATCCACCTCGCACGCGACCGGGATGCCGCGGCCGGCGAGCCGGCCGTTGATGAAACACGGCACGAAGCCGAACTCGCTCTCGAACGCGGGCCAGCACTTGTTCGCGAAGACGCCATACGATGAAGCCCCGAGGTTGTTCTCGTAGAACTTCATCAGCGCCAGCTCGTACTGCGCGAGACGCGGCAGCAGCTCCGGCCACCGGCACCCGCCCTTGAGTTCCTTGGCCATATCCGCGGCGACCGCTTTGATGCCCGCCTTGTCCTTCGCTGCTCTCTTGAACTCGACGAGCAGATCCAGCTCGGAGTTCTCCATCACCGTCGCGCCGAGATCGAAGATCGGCTGGACCGGCGCGTTGCAGGCCATGAAATCGTGCGGACGCGGCCCGAAGCCGAAGACCTTGAGGCTGGTCACGCCGACCACCACCCGCGCGATTGACGCGAACTCGCCGATCTTCGGCGCAAGCTCCTTCGGCAGCCCCACCGGATACTGCGGGATGTACACGTCGAGGCGGCGCAGCCCAATGTTGTACGAGCAGTTGAGCAGGCCGCACAGCGCGTCGCCGCGGTCACCGGCCAGAACGGCTTTGTTCTCTTCAGCCGCTGCGCAGGCCATGACCGGACCTGGAAATTCCTGGATAAAGAGCGTGGTCGGGCCTTCGGGGCCGAAGTTGCCCAGATAAACCGCCGCCGCGTTGCACCCCTGCTCGATCAGGTCATCACATGCCTCAAGGGCCTGCTTCTCGTTCTCGATGATCACGGTGCACGCCACGGCGTTCACCTGATGTTTCGCGAGTTCAGCCATCAGCGCGGCCAAGCGCTTCTGCGTCAGCGCGGCGGGAAAACAGTCCCGCGATACGCCGACAACACCGATCTTGATTTCGGGCATATTCGTCAGTTTCATAGTGACTCCTTAATTAGATTTTTAGCGATTTAGACTGTTAGGCTGTTAGGCAGATGCTTCATGGTTCACTTGACCTAAACAACTAACAGTCTAAACACCTAAAGACCTCTTCGTTGTCCGTAATATGCACCAGGCCCGTGCTTGCGACCGTAGTGCTTGTCGAGAATGTAAGTCGGAAGCGGAGCGATATCCGGGCAAAGCGCGAACGTCGCCGCCGCCATCTGAGCCACAGCTTCGAGCGCCACCGCGTTCTCTACGGCCTTGCGCGGGTCTGGCCCCCATGCGAACGGGCCGTGGCCAGCCGCCAGCACGCCCGGGATCGCATCGGGATCTAAATGCTGAAAACGTTCGACGATGAGCCCGCCGATGTTGTACTCGTAGCGGTCGCGGACTTCCTCCGCCGTTGGCATCCGCGCCACCGGAACCGCGCCGTGAAAATGATCCGCATGCGTCGTGCCGAGACAGGGAATCTCGCGCCCCGCCTGTGCGAACGCCGCCGCATGCGGACTGTGGGTGTGAACCACGCCGCCAATGTTGGGGAACGCCTGATACAACCGCACATGCGTCGGCGTGTCGGACGACGGAGCATAGTCGCCCTCCACCTTCGTGCCCGTCAAATCCGTCACAACCATGGCGTCCGGGATGAGCCGTCCATAGGCCACCCCGCTGGGCTTGATCACCATCAGGCCGCGTTCGCGGTCGATCCCGCTCACGTTGCCCCATGTCAGCGTGACCAACCCCTGCCGCACGAGTTCCAGGTTCGCCTCGCAGACAGTCGCTTTGAGTTCTTCGAGCATTGTTTCCTCCTCGACGGATCCGAGCGAATCGATTCAGTCGACTGCTTCGAATCTGCCGATTCCTTCGATCACCGCTGCCGTTCCCGGATCGCGATCAGCTCTTTCATCACATTCGCCATTTTGCCGCTCCAAGACGCCACACCGAACCCATCGTGCAGTTGCCCGTACAGGGCGAACAGCTCGCGGTAAACAGCGACGCTCGCAGGGATCGGCTGATACACCTGCTCGCGAATGCGGCAGAGTTTCGCCTGCGCAGCTTCGACATCCGGGAACACGCCTGCCGACACCGCGCCGAACAGCGCGGCCCCCAACGCGCACGTCTGATCCGAAGCGGCCACGGTCATCGGCATGTCCAGAATGTCCGCGTAAATCTGCATCAGAACAGGATTCTTCACCGCGAGGCCGCCGCAGTTGATCACCTGGTCGACCGGCACGCCGAACGCTTTCACGCGGTCGATGATCATCCGCGCACCAAACGCCGTGGCCTCCACCAGAGCGCGATAGATCTCGGGGGCCGTTGTGTGCAGCGTCTGCCCGAGAATCAGTCCGGACAGGCGCACGTCGGTCAGCACGCAGCGGTTGCCGTTGTTCCAGTCGAGCGCCAGCAGGCCGCTCTCTCCGGGCTTGAGCTTCGCCGCCGCCGCGTTCAGCGCCGCAAACTTCGCGTCTGCCGACGCGCCGAAAGAGTCCGGCACCAGGTTGTTCACGAACCAGAGGAAAATGTCGCCCACCGCCGACTGCCCGGCCTCGACCCCGAAATAGCCCGCGATCACAGAACCGTCCACAATGCCGCAGACGCCGGGAATGTCCTTGAGCGGCTGATCGTTCTTGGCGACTAGCAAATCGCACGTGCTTGTTCCAAGAATCTTCGCCAATTTACCGCTGGCGCAGCCCGCGCCCACCGCGCCCATGTGCGCGTCGAACGCGCCGACCGCCACAGCGATGCCTGCGCGCAAACCCAGCTGTTTCGCCCACGCCTCGCAGAGCCCGCCAGCCTTGACGTCGGCCGTGTAGGCGGTCTCGAAGAGGCGGTCTCGCAAGGCAGCCAGCGCCGGATCGAGCGCACCAAGAAAGGCCTTGTCCGGCAGACCGCCCCAGCTTTTCGAGTACATCGCCTTATGCCCGGCCGCGCACACGCCGCGCTTGAGCGCCAGCGGATCTTCGATGCCGGTGAGCAATGCCGGTATCCAATCGCACAGTTCCACAAAACTGAACGCGGACTCGAACACGCGGGGGTCCGCCCGTTTGCACCGGAGCACCTTCTGTCTCTTATACACATCTGACGCTGCCGACGAATAGAGAGGTGT
>CAYSXF010000032.1:0-12881 GCA_964434815.1 uncultured Lentisphaeraceae bacterium | reverse complement strand
TCTTGACGGAAGTCGCCCCCGACGTGTTTGGGACGCGTTCAACCGGTGTCCGGTGTGGCTTCAAGGTGTCGTGGCGGCCGTTATCCTGACGCTGATCCTAGGCATAGGTCCAACCGGTGTGGCTCCCTTTATCTATTTCCAGTTTTAGGCGAGGATTCGTATGAGTTCAGCAACAGACGGTCATAAGAGTGTGCAAACCGTGGGCGTGCAGGTTCGCAAGGCGTTTTTTTGTGTAGGAGTTTTCTTCATTCTTATGGTATTATTCAACGGTGTTGCGATGTGTGAGAGTGCGCGATGTTTAGAGTATGGAAGAGCGCGTGATTTCTGGGTCGCTGTGTTGCAACCGGTCGCCCGAATCTCGCACGCATCCGGTCTGTATAAGTTCCGTGAAGTACCGCAGTCGACACTGGGTGAAAAATTAAACCAACCGAGGAAATGAGGTCATCATGAAAAACAGGTTTCTTGTCGTTGCCGCAGCGGCTTGTGCGCTTTCACTGGTTCCCGGATGGGTCTGCGCGGCTGAGAAAGCGCCGGTTCTGATGATCGGCGACTCGATGATGCGTCTGCTGGGCATCGCGATGGAAAAGGAGCTCAAGAGCGCCGGGATACAGCCGGCGGCCACGTTCACTTCGCTGGGGTCAGGCCTCGCCCGTATGGACGCCTTCGACTGGTTCGCAAAGGTCGAGGCGGTGACCAAAGAGCAGCGGCCGGCGACCGTGGTGGTGACCTTGGGGGCGAACGACCGTCAGGCGCTCAAAGACACGACGGGCCGCGTGGTCAACTTCGGGACACCCGAATGGGATAAGGAATATGCGCTGCGGGTCGGACGTATTATGGACGAGCTCATTGCGGGCGGGGTGAACCGCATCGTTTGGCTTTTGCTGCCGGACATGAAGGATCCCGTGCACCAGGAGTACGCCGTATCCGTGAACGCCCTTTACGCGCGGGAGGCCGCCGCGGAGTCGCGCAAAGAGAAGGTGGTGCTCTTCGACATGCGCCCTCTGCTGTCGCGCAAACCGGGCACTTTCTCGCTCTATATGATGTCATCTAACGGCGAAGCCTTGACGGTTCGCGACGCGGATGGCGTGCATCTCTCGAGTGTGGGCGCTCACCGCGTGGCACAGGCGATCGTCAAGACCTATTGGAAGTAGAGTAGGGCGTTTGACCCGGAGGGCCGAGGCTATGACACGATACGCAAAATGGTGCGGACTATGGCTGTCCGCGGTTTTCTCGTTCACATTGAACATACTCGCTCAGACTAACGCGCCGGCTCCCAAGAAAAGCGATTTCCCATTGTCCGAATCGGCGTCGCCGCAGAAACAAGCGGAATTCGACAAGGTGATCGCCGAAGCCCGAGCCACAGATGTCGACGCAACTGTTCCGAAGGCCTTGCTCTATCATGGGCTGGGTTTGTTCCAAGAGGAGAAGTATGCCGAGAGTATTCCCTTTATGGAGGAGGGCTTACGTCTGGACCCTTCGTTGTTGCCTGGATGGGAGTCGCTGGGCTGGGCGTATATGCGGACTGGAGATCAAGAAAAGAGTGAACGTCTTTGGAAGTATTTCCAGCAGTTGATGCCCGACGAGTGGATGCCCTATAACCTGCTGGCGCAATTGGCCATCATGAAGCAGGACTGGGTGTTGGCGGATCAACATTTCAAGAAGGCGCTGGCGATCAAGCCGGACCAGTTCGATCTGCGCTTCTGGTACGCCCAGAATCTGTTGCGCTTGGGGCAAAACGCCGAGGCCGAGAAGATTTTCAGGCAGTTGATCAAACAAGAGCCGGAGCGCTTGGATATCCAGATCAATCTGGCTTCCCTGCTGGCCTACAGTCTCAAATACGACGAGGCGGTCGATATCTGGCGGCGCGTGAACAAAGAGCTGCCTGGCAACGCGGGGTTCATGATGGACCAGGCCGTGCTGGAACTCAGAGTCGGCGAGCTAAAGGCGGCCGATCAGCTCTGCCTGGACGTGCTGGCCATCGAGCCCGACAACCTTCGCGCCATGGCCCTGCGCGTGGACATCGCGGAAATCGGGGACATGACGGAGATGAGCGTCGAGCGGCTGAAGAAACTGGTCGACGCGACCAAGGACCCCCAGGCGCGGGGATTGGTGCGGGTGCGCATGGCGAACCGCTGCTCGGTTCTCAACGAGCGCCACCCCGGGCTGTTCGAAGCGTCTTTCATTTTGGGGCAGATCCGCCAGGCCATCGACGAGAACCCGGCCGACGTGGACACGCAGGTGCTTTATGCGGAGAAGTGCCTGCAGGAAAAGCAGTTCGTGGAGTGCAAGAAATGGGCCGTCCATGTGCTTGAACGGTTTAACCGGCACAATATCCGCGCGAAAATCACGCTTTTCGAACTGGCGCTCGCCGAGCGGAGGTTCGACGACGCGGACCAGATCCTGAACGACCGGTTCGTGAATTACGACCCGACGGATCCGATGCGCTACTATTACGAGGCTAGACTTCTGGCAGCCCGCGGCGATTTCAATGAGGCGCTGAAGGCGGTGGACCGCATGGAGGCCGCCGCCCAAAAAGGAACCGTGCTGACGCTCCTTTATCACGACCTGACGGAAAGCGACTGGATGTCCGTGACGTCTGTCCGGCGTTTGCGCGAACATGTGAATTCGCTGAAGCGGGAGGGTTTCACCTTCATCTCGCCGGCGGACATTCCGTCGGTCGTGGGGCTGGCGCCGGGGGCGCGCCGCGAGGATCCGGCGCCCGAGGAGCCGGCGGTGCCGTGGACGGCGGTCATGATCGACAACATCAGGTTCGGGATAACAGGGGACCGGAGATTCAAGTCGGGCAAGGTGTCCAAGAAGGAGGCCGCGCGTCCCGTTAAGGTGGTCGCCATCACGTTCGACGGCGCGCAGCGCTCCGCCTTTCTGCTCGGCTCCTCGGTGGCCGAGGAAGTCGGCGTCCCGTTCGGGATGTTCGCCATCACCAAGCCGTTTGAACAGTACACGCCTTCGGTTGCGGGCTGGTCCGAGATCGGCGAGTATGCCGCGAACGGGAGCTGGGTGATCGGGAGCCAACTGTACGGCACGCCGTTCAAGAAGGCCGTCGACAAAGAGGGCAAGGACCTCCGCCGGAGCCTGCCGAACCGCATCTGGCAGGCTGACAAGAACCGGCTGGAGTCGATGAACGAATGGGACGCTCGCATGCGGTTCGACTTCAGGGAAAGCCGCAAGATCCTGCGTGCGAGACTGGGCGATAGCGACGGCAAGGCGGCGATGGTGGCCTATCCGTTCGGGGATATCGGCCAGGAGAGCCTGTGCAATCTGTCGCTGCTGCGCAACCCGACGCAAAGCATCCTTTCCGAGGCAGACCGCAACTACCAAATCGGTTTCGTCCAGGGGCAAAGCGGGTACACGACGTACGGGGACGATCTGCTGCTTTGCCGCCGCTTCGAGCCGAACTGGTTCGACGAGGGTGCGGATGTCGTCCGGCATGCATACGAATATCACCCTCTGTTCATGGCCCGTCGCCAGCGCGTCGAGATCGCCTTCCTCATGAGCAACCCGCATGTGGCCGAAGAGATGCTGAGCCTCCTGAAACGGGACGGCTATCCGGACGAGCTCTGCCGCAAGATCACGAACGAGGTGCGCTCGAACTTCCGGAACCGGCCGATGCGCGATGTCCAGCCGCTCGTGTCCTCTTCGGCTGTGGAGGTCGACAGCGTGGTTGGCGGCGGCCAGACAGCCCAGACCTATGACGCGCAAACGATGCATGTTGTTAGCGACGGCAATACGAAGCTCGACCCCTTCGCCCGCGAGGCCAAGAAGGGGAAGGAGTCCGACGTCGGGGAATACCAGCGGGAGGGCGTCTATCAGGAGGGCAGCGTCGACCCCTGGGTGAACCTCTCCCACCCGTACGTCAACGGCGAGGTTTCGCAGAGCCAGGCTATCGATCAGTTCAAGATCCTTCGCTACGGCGGCCGAGGCGGCCTGTATCTCAACCGCAACACGCAGTTGTCGGTGGAGACTTTCGACAGCCGGATCCAGCAGGACATCCGCCCGCGGTGGAACGCGGTGGAGTACGACCCCGACACGTATCAGTCCTATATGTTCAAGGCGGTCAAGGAGGAGGCGCGCGCCCGCCTGACGTACCGGACGCCGAGCGGAGCGGTGTTCTCGGGCTCGCTGGGGTTGGCGGAACTGGACTTGGGCTATCATGCGGATGACACCGCTATCGAGAACTTCGAGGACAAGGTCGGCACCGGCGTCTTCAGCATGCCCGACGACAGCTCCTCGCCGGTCGGCGACCTGGCGGCGAACTGGTCCCCGCGCGACAACCTGAACCTGTATGTTTTCTACGCGCACGACCTGGTGACGTCGGCGATCAAGAAGCTCGACTCGGACTCGGTGGGCGCCGTCGCCCGGTGGAAGCCCACGGACGCGTGGCACGTCACGGCGCGCAGCCAGTACTGGAGCTACGAGGACAACAACTCGCTCTTCTATCTCCAGGGCGAGTCGTTCTGGGAAAAAGACCCCGAGTTGGGGATCTGGCTGGGGCTCGACGTCTCGACGATTTCGTCCGCCAACCCGAGCGACTATTATTGGACGCCGTATTGGGATGAGCGGGCCATGGGCGTGCTCCGCTACCTGCAGTCCTGGCAGGGCTATACCTTCCGCCTCGACCTGGAGGCCGGCTTCCAGCGTGAAGATGCCCGCCCGATGCGCACGGCGAACGACGTGGGCCTGAGCAACGGAAGCGACTGGCAGCCGGCCTGGGGCGTCTCGTCGACGTACAGCAAGCGGCTGTCGAATTACCTGGACGTGTTCGCGGACGGCAGCGTGATGGCGCTGAACGCGTACATCGACCACCGCTTCCTGATCGGCTTCAACTTGGGCTTCTAGCCGCGAACGGGGAGCTTAGGAACGAGCAGCGCTGGGATCGACGGGGCTTTGCGTTTGAGCCAGCATGCTTCCGGTACGGATAAGTTCCGTGAAGTCCCGCAGACGGCACGGGTTGAAACGTTAAACCAACCGAGGAAATGAGGCCATCATGAAAAGCAGGTTTCTTTTCGCTGCCGCAGCGGTTTGTGCGCTATTGCTGGTTCCCGGATGGGTCTGCGCGGCTGAGAAAGCGCCGGTTCTGATGATCGGCGACTCGATGATGCGTCTGCTGGGCATCGCGATGGAAAAGGAGCTCAAGAGCGCCGGGATACAGCCGGCGGCCACGTTCACTTCGCTGGGGTCAGGCCTCGCCCGTATGGACGCCTTCGACTGGTTCGCAAAGGTCGAGGCGGTGACCAAAGAGCAGCGGCCGGCGACCGTGGTGGTGACCTTGGGGGCGAACGACCGTCAGGCGCTCAAAGACACGACGGGCCGCGTGGTCAACTTCGGGACACCCGAATGGGATAAGGAATATGCGCTGCGGGTCGGACGTATTATGGACGAGCTCATTGCGGGCGGGGTGAACCGCATCGTTTGGCTTTTGCTGCCGGACATGAAGGATCCCGTGCACCAGGAGTACGCCGTATCCGTGAACGCCCTTTACGCGCGGGAGGCCGCCGCGGAGTCGCGCAAAGAGAAGGTGGTGCTCTTCGACATGCGCCCTCTGCTGTCGCGCAAACCGGGCACTTTCTCGCTCTATATGATGTCATCTAACGGCGAAGCCTTGACGGTTCGCGACGCGGATGGCGTGCATCTCTCGAGTGTGGGCGCTCACCGCGTGGCACAGGCGATCGTCAAGACCTATTGGAAGTAGAGTAGGGCGTTTGACCCGGAGGGCCGAGGCTATGACACGATACGCAAAATGGTGCGGACTATGGCTGTCCGCGGTTTTCTCGTTCACATTGAACATACTCGCTCAGACTAACGCGCCGGCTCCCAAGAAAAGCGATTTCCCATTGTCCGAATCGGCGTCGCCGCAGAAACAAGCGGAATTCGACAAGGTGATCGCCGAAGCCCGAGCCACAGATGTCGACGCAACTGTTCCGAAGGCCTTGCTCTATCATGGGCTGGGTTTGTTCCAAGAGGAGAAGTATGCCGAGAGTATTCCCTTTATGGAGGAGGGCTTACGTCTGGACCCTTCGTTGTTGCCTGGATGGGAGTCGCTGGGCTGGGCGTATATGCGGACTGGAGATCAAGAAAAGAGTGAACGTCTTTGGAAGTATTTCCAGCAGTTGATGCCCGACGAGTGGATGCCCTATAACCTGCTGGCGCAATTGGCCATCATGAAGCAGGACTGGGTGTTGGCGGATCAACATTTCAAGAAGGCGCTGGCGATCAAGCCGGACCAGTTCGATCTGCGCTTCTGGTACGCCCAGAATCTGTTGCGCTTGGGGCAAAACGCCGAGGCCGAGAAGATTTTCAGGCAGTTGATCAAACAAGAGCCGGAGCGCTTGGATATCCAGATCAATCTGGCTTCCCTGCTGGCCTACAGTCTCAAATACGACGAGGCGGTCGATATCTGGCGGCGCGTGAACAAAGAGCTGCCTGGCAACGCGGGGTTCATGATGGACCAGGCCGTGCTGGAACTCAGAGTCGGCGAGCTAAAGGCGGCCGATCAGCTCTGCCTGGACGTGCTGGCCATCGAGCCCGACAACCTTCGCGCCATGGCCCTGCGCGTGGACATCGCGGAAATCGGGGACATGACGGAGATGAGCGTCGAGCGGCTGAAGAAACTGGTCGACGCGACCAAGGACCCCCAGGCGCGGGGATTGGTGCGGGTGCGCATGGCGAACCGCTGCTCGGTTCTCAACGAGCGCCACCCCGGGCTGTTCGAAGCGTCTTTCATTTTGGGGCAGATCCGCCAGGCCATCGACGAGAACCCGGCCGACGTGGACACGCAGGTGCTTTATGCGGAGAAGTGCCTGCAGGAAAAGCAGTTCGTGGAGTGCAAGAAATGGGCCGTCCATGTGCTTGAACGGTTTAACCGGCACAATATCCGCGCGAAAATCACGCTTTTCGAACTGGCGCTCGCCGAGCGGAGGTTCGACGACGCGGACCAGATCCTGAACGACCGGTTCGTGAATTACGACCCGACGGATCCGATGCGCTACTATTACGAGGCTAGACTTCTGGCAGCCCGCGGCGATTTCAATGAGGCGCTGAAGGCGGTGGACCGCATGGAGGCCGCCGCCCAAAAAGGAACCGTGCTGACGCTCCTTTATCACGACCTGACGGAAAGCGACTGGATGTCCGTGACGTCTGTCCGGCGTTTGCGCGAACATGTGAATTCGCTGAAGCGGGAGGGTTTCACCTTCATCTCGCCGGCGGACATTCCGTCGGTCGTGGGGCTGGCGCCGGGGGCGCGCCGCGAGGATCCGGCGCCCGAGGAGCCGGCGGTGCCGTGGACGGCGGTCATGATCGACAACATCAGGTTCGGGATAACAGGGGACCGGAGATTCAAGTCGGGCAAGGTGTCCAAGAAGGAGGCCGCGCGTCCCGTTAAGGTGGTCGCCATCACGTTCGACGGCGCGCAGCGCTCCGCCTTTCTGCTCGGCTCCTCGGTGGCCGAGGAAGTCGGCGTCCCGTTCGGGATGTTCGCCATCACCAAGCCGTTTGAACAGTACACGCCTTCGGTTGCGGGCTGGTCCGAGATCGGCGAGTATGCCGCGAACGGGAGCTGGGTGATCGGGAGCCAACTGTACGGCACGCCGTTCAAGAAGGCCGTCGACAAAGAGGGCAAGGACCTCCGCCGGAGCCTGCCGAACCGCATCTGGCAGGCTGACAAGAACCGGCTGGAGTCGATGAACGAATGGGACGCTCGCATGCGGTTCGACTTCAGGGAAAGCCGCAAGATCCTGCGTGCGAGACTGGGCGATAGCGACGGCAAGGCGGCGATGGTGGCCTATCCGTTCGGGGATATCGGCCAGGAGAGCCTGTGCAATCTGTCGCTGCTGCGCAACCCGACGCAAAGCATCCTTTCCGAGGCAGACCGCAACTACCAAATCGGTTTCGTCCAGGGGCAAAGCGGGTACACGACGTACGGGGACGATCTGCTGCTTTGCCGCCGCTTCGAGCCGAACTGGTTCGACGAGGGTGCGGATGTCGTCCGGCATGCATACGAATATCACCCTCTGTTCATGGCCCGTCGCCAGCGCGTCGAGATCGCCTTCCTCATGAGCAACCCGCATGTGGCCGAAGAGATGCTGAGCCTCCTGAAACGGGACGGCTATCCGGACGAGCTCTGCCGCAAGATCACGAACGAGGTGCGCTCGAACTTCCGGAACCGGCCGATGCGCGATGTCCAGCCGCTCGTGTCCTCTTCGGCTGTGGAGGTCGACAGCGTGGTTGGCGGCGGCCAGACAGCCCAGACCTATGACGCGCAAACGATGCATGTTGTTAGCGACGGCAATACGAAGCTCGACCCCTTCGCCCGCGAGGCCAAGAAGGGGAAGGAGTCCGACGTCGGGGAATACCAGCGGGAGGGCGTCTATCAGGAGGGCAGCGTCGACCCCTGGGTGAACCTCTCCCACCCGTACGTCAACGGCGAGGTTTCGCAGAGCCAGGCTATCGATCAGTTCAAGATCCTTCGCTACGGCGGCCGAGGCGGCCTGTATCTCAACCGCAACACGCAGTTGTCGGTGGAGACTTTCGACAGCCGGATCCAGCAGGACATCCGCCCGCGGTGGAACGCGGTGGAGTACGACCCCGACACGTATCAGTCCTATATGTTCAAGGCGGTCAAGGAGGAGGCGCGCGCCCGCCTGACGTACCGGACGCCGAGCGGAGCGGTGTTCTCGGGCTCGCTGGGGTTGGCGGAACTGGACTTGGGCTATCATGCGGATGACACCGCTATCGAGAACTTCGAGGACAAGGTCGGCACCGGCGTCTTCAGCATGCCCGACGACAGCTCCTCGCCGGTCGGCGACCTGGCGGCGAACTGGTCCCCGCGCGACAACCTGAACCTGTATGTTTTCTACGCGCACGACCTGGTGACGTCGGCGATCAAGAAGCTCGACTCGGACTCGGTGGGCGCCGTCGCCCGGTGGAAGCCCACGGACGCGTGGCACGTCACGGCGCGCAGCCAGTACTGGAGCTACGAGGACAACAACTCGCTCTTCTATCTCCAGGGCGAGTCGTTCTGGGAAAAAGACCCCGAGTTGGGGATCTGGCTGGGGCTCGACGTCTCGACGATTTCGTCCGCCAACCCGAGCGACTATTATTGGACGCCGTATTGGGATGAGCGGGCCATGGGCGTGCTCCGCTACCTGCAGTCCTGGCAGGGCTATACCTTCCGCCTCGACCTGGAGGCCGGCTTCCAGCGTGAAGATGCCCGCCCGATGCGCACGGCGAACGACGTGGGCCTGAGCAACGGAAGCGACTGGCAGCCGGCCTGGGGCGTCTCGTCGACGTACAGCAAGCGGCTGTCGAATTACCTGGACGTGTTCGCGGACGGCAGCGTGATGGCGCTGAACGCGTACATCGACCACCGCTTCCTGATCGGCTTCAACTTGGGTTTCTAGAGCGGTATAATTTAAAGAATGGCCGTTGGTTGATGTCAGGTGGAGCGGGTTTTCCGAAC
Organism: uncultured Lentisphaeraceae bacterium; assembly: GCA_964434815.1. GTDB lineage: Bacteria > Verrucomicrobiota > Kiritimatiellia > RFP12 > UBA1067 > CAYSXF01. The sequence continues at coordinate 3,406 of CAYSXF010000032.1, read as the reverse complement.
CCGCCGCTGACGCCTCGGGGAGGCGTTCCTGCCGAAAACGGCTACACATTTAACAAAACCGCTCTAGCCGCGAGCGAGGAGTTCCGGGACGAGCAGCGAAGAGATCACCGGGTCTTTGCGCTCGACCTCGCCGGGCGTGAGCCCGTCCAACTCGTGCGGGAAGACGATCCAGTCGTCGGTCTCACGCACGTAGAAATCGGGTTTGATCTCTGTCTGGTTCTTGTTCGGCTTCCAGTACACTGTGGCCAGCCTCACCTCTGCGCCGAAAGGGGCGAGCCGTTCGAAGACCGCCCGGGCTGTGTTTCCGGTGTCGAGGACGTCGTCGATGATCAGCACGCGCGAACCACGCACGACGGAACGGAAAATTTCGTCGGCGTTCTCGAAAACCACCTCGTGACTGTGCGCCTGGATGCCCGTGTACGACTGGCATTTGAGCACGCGGTGGCGGGGCCGGAGTCCGTGGTAGTGCAGAAACTCGTGTACGGAAACGCCGACCGGGGCTCCCCCGCGCCAGAGGGCGATCAGATCCTCCGGCTGCCACCCGGAGTCAAGGATCATGCGGGCAAGCCGAAAGCTGTCCCGCAGATAATCGTTAGCCGAGACATAGATCTTGGTGGTCATGGTACCTCCTCACCTCTGTAGCTGCTTCGTGTAGATTTCGAGAAGAGCTGGACCCCAAAAGACCCAGATCAAGGCCGCAGCGGACAGGTAGGGGCCGAAAGGGATACGGCTCTGCATCTTCACTCCGCCGAAAGCGATGAGCAACAGGCCGACGATACTGCCAAGCAGAGAGGATATGAAGATGGTGAAGAGCACTGCCTGCCAGCCGAGGAAGGCGCCGATCGCGCCCATCAGTTTGACGTCGCCGAACCCCATCGCCTCTTTCTTGAAAGCCTTCTCGCCGATCCAGGCCACAGCGTAAAGAATCGCGAATCCAGCCGCCATTCCGATGCACGAAGAGAGCAGTCCCTTCCACCAGACCCCTTGCGCGTGAAGGGCGGGTACTAGTGTGCTCAAGATAGGGCCTGCCACCATGCCGCCAATGGTGACCGAGTCGGGGATGATAAAGTGTTCGAAGTCCACGAAAGTTCCCAGGACGAGCCCTGAAAGAAAGAGCCAGTAGACGGGAATGATCAGCGGGTGGGGGATCGGTTGCATGTGCATGGCTGCGGGCGTGGCCCATTTCATGAAGACCGCCAGGAAAAGCATGGCGGTGAGTAGTTCCACCAGCGTGTATCGGAAGGCGATCGGCCCTTTGCACGACGCGCACTTTCCGCGCAAACAGAGCCAGCTTGCGACTGGGACATTCAGAAACCAGGGGATGAGCGCGCCGCAGTGCGGGCAGTGCGAGCGTGGCTTAACCACCGACTCGTCACGCGGGATACGGTAAATGCACACGTTCAAAAAACTGCCCACACAGGCACCGAAGAAGGTTGCAAAAAAAGCGAACAGCAGGAAAAAGAAACGGATCTCTTGGTCACTCATACGATTAAAACTCACGTTGTTTTGTTGTTCTTATCATACCGTTAGCCTAGCCATCCTTGCAACGTGTAAATCGAGCAATGCGGGAACAGATCTGATGCGTGAATCGTTTCGTTTCGCATCTCACCAATTCTTGCGCGGCTTGCGCTACGCTTGACAAACCCCTCCCGTCTTGGGAAACTTCAAACATGAATAATGTGCGCCAGGCGAATTTCAGAGAGCGCATACCTGAGCCGGAGAAAAGCATCTCCTTTTTTAACGATCATGTTTTCGCCTTGCGAATTGTTTTATTTCTAGTGACTGCCGCTGTCAACCTCCATGCGGCAGTGCCAGTCGTGTCCAGCCCAACGTCGCTGACGGCCATTCCCGGCATCACGATCGCCTATCAGATTGCCGCGTCGAACGTCCCAACCTCTTTCACAGCCTCCGGGCTTCCGGCCTACTGGACGATCGATCCTACAAACGGTGTGGTGCAAGGCCGGATCGCGCAAACGGGCACCGTCAGATCGAACATCGTTTTCAGCGTGAAGGCTGCCAACGCCTCCGGCACTTCGGCGGCGGTGTCGGTCACTTGCGCGGTCGTTGCCCAGTCGGTCGTGTCGCAGCAATACCGCCTTGGCCCGACCGCTGCTCCGGTGCCCGTGCCCTTCTGGGTCTCGGCGCCGGTTTTGCCGGACGACACCGTGCTCGTCACCGGCGGCCGGCTGTCGGGTTCGACCGTCGCCCATCTTGCGCAACTGGACAACGGTGCCGCGGGGACGCCCGCCTTCCCGAAACTGGGCTTTGTCCCTTGGGGCGCGGTCACGCCCGGCACCGCCACGAGCCGCTCGCTGCATGTGGGAATTCCCTCCGCGTGGAGCGTCGGCATCTATGCGCTGCGCCTCGCCAACGGCTGCACGAACGGGCCGCCCATTTTGGTCAACGCGCCCGATCCGTGGTTTGCGATGGGCGAGGGCGGCATGGAAGCGTCGCCGGGCGGCACGCTCTACGTGGGCGGCCATTGCCTGGCCTACTCCGGCCAGACAACGATGATCGCTTTGGTGCGGAGCGGCGCCGTTGCGGCCATGCTGGCCGGCACGCCATTCGCGAGCGATCAGCGCGGCTGGGGCTACGCTGTTTCCGCGACTATGACGTCTGTGCCGTATGGGCTTTACGAGGTGAGGCTGCACAATGGATTTGGAGGCTCGAATGGCTGGGCCAAAGTCGCCGATCCGCTTTCGGTGGTTCCGCCCTTCTCATGGCCGGCGGCGGCCGTTTATTTCGAGAGCATGTCTGGCACGAACGATGACGCGAAGTTCACGGCGGCGAAGGCGGCTCTGCCTTCAGAAGGCGGCACCATTCTGCTGCCCAATCGCACGATCAATTTGACAGCCTCGCTGACGTTACCCAAGCTGTGCCGCTTGAAAGGCCAAGGCAAAGCAGCCACGCTGTTGTCGTTCGCGGCAAACTGTGTCTCGCCGCTCATCACCGGAGTCGCTCGCGGGAACTTCGCTCTGGAGGATCTCAAAATCTGCGCGCCCGTAGCGTATACCAACATCGCGGTTCAATACGCTTATTCGCCGAGCTATCTCCCCGGCTGGATGAAGCGCGTGGATGTGCAACTCGATGCGCCGGTGCCTCCGGGCGGGAGTGGCAACAACTACGTTTGTGTCTGGCTGCGCCAAACGGCTGATTTCACAATCGAGGATTGCGTTTTCGACAGCAACGTGCCGATCCGGGGATTCGATACCGTATTCGGTCTTCGCCTGTCTCGTTGCACCCTGAACTGGCGCGAGTCTCCGCTGTACCTCTACGGCGTGACAACCCATGTGGTCGTCGACGGCTGCACGTTCAACATTCGCGGCGACCCCACAACGAACCGATGGGTTGAATTTTCCAATCCGAACCCGGGAATCGGCTTCGGCGCATTCAAAGCCGGCGGCGG
>CAYSXF010000031.1:0-12935 GCA_964434815.1 uncultured Lentisphaeraceae bacterium | reverse complement strand
GATTTCTGCCTGTCTCGTGGGCTCGGAGATGTGTATAAGAGACAGGGCTTGACGTCGTGCTGGTCGATGAAGTTGTCGATGCGGCCGTCGCAGTCGCAGGTGATGTCCGAGAGGCAGGCCATGCGCTTGGGCTCTTCGCACAGGCGGTGGATGGGCATGATCGGGAAGAGCTGGTCGATGGCCCAGGCGTCCGGCAGCGACTGGAAGACGCTGAAGTTGCAGTAATAGACGTCGGCGAGCAGCGCGTCGAGGCCGAGCAGGTCTTTGGGCACGGTCTTGAGTCCCGGCAGCAGCTCGCGGATATGCGTGAGGATATACCAGAAGAGGCAGTCGGCGGCGGCGTGCTGGCGCAGCGTGATGTCGCCGTGCTTGAAGGCTTTCTGGATTTCTTCGCGGTAGTAGAGCGCGTCGTTGAACGATTCCTGGAGGTTCTTGAGGCTCAGCATGCGCGAGACGTACATCATGTTCTCGAGCGCCTCGGGGCGGGGCTCCGGCACGTTGTCGGGCGGATCCTTTTCCTCGTACACCGCGGTGTCGAGCACGTTGATCAGCAGCACGGAGTAGTAGCCGATGAGGGAGCGGCCCGACTCGCTGATGATGATCGGGTGCGGGACTTTCTCCTCGTTGCAGGCGGTCATGATGCCTTCGATGACGTCGGCGCAGTACTCCGACACGTCATAGTTGGCGCTGCTGGCGAAGTTGGTGTGCGAGCCGTCATAGTCGATGGCCAGACCGCCGCCGATGTCGAAGATGCCCATGCGCGCCCCCTCGCGGACGAGGCCGACGTAGAAGCGCGAGGCCTCTTTGATGGCGTCGCGGATCTCGCGGATGTTGGGCACTTGGGAGCCGAGGTGGTAGTGCAGCAGTTCCAGGCAGTCGAGCATGTTCGCGTCGCGGAGCTTGTCCACGACGTCGATGAGCTGCGACGGGGTGAGGCCGAAGACGCTGCGCTCGCCGCCGGACTCCGACCACTTGCCGCCCACGCGGCTGGAGAGCTTGACGCGGATGCCGATGCGCGGACGGATGTTCAACGCGGTGGCGCGCTCGAGGATGAGATCGAGTTCGTCGGTGGTCTCCAGCACGAGGATGGTCTGGAGGCCCATCTTGATCGAGGAGAGGGCGAGGTCGATGAACTCGGTGTCCTTGTACCCGTTGCAGATGAGGAAAGCTTCCGGGTCGCGCATGTAGGCCAGGGCCGCGATGAGCTCAGCCTTGGAGCCGGCCTCGAGGCCGTGGTGGTAGGGCGCGCCGAAGGTCACGACGTCGTGCACGGCCTGCTGCTGCTGGTTCACTTTGATCGGGAAGGCGCCGCGGTAGAAGTTCTGGTAGCCGTAATCGGAGATCGCCTTCTTAAATGATTCGTTGATCAGGCGGATGCGGTCGCCGAGCAGGTCGCTGAAGCGTAGCAGGAGCGGGAGCCCCATGCCGCGGTCGTGGATGCCGCTCACGATGTCGCACAGCTTGACGCTGACGGTGCCCTTGGCGTTCCGCAGGTTGACGGCTACGAAGCCGTCCTCCGTGACCTTGAAATAGCCTTGGCCCCAAGATCCGATACCATACAGCTCAGCGCTCTTGACGCTGCTCCAACCATCCAACGCATCCAGCAGAGTTCGTGACATTTCGGGTACTTGACCTCACGCTTTCTTAGTATGAAGAGACTGTTCTCAGACGCGACCCGTTCGGCGCGCTGATACGGCGAAAAGAAGACACGGGAAACATGCCAAACCCCGGCCGAAAGCGCAATAGAAAAACGTGCGGGCATTTTCGCGGAGGGTTGCGTATAATGCGCCCCACATGACCGACTACTCCAAACTATTGAATGTTGAGCAGTGCGAGGCCGCGACCGCAGGGGACGGGCCGCTGCTGGTGCTGGCCGCCGCGGGCACAGGCAAGACACGCACCTTGGTCTATCGCGTGGCCTATCTTGTGGAACACGGACTTCAGCCCGACAGCCTGCTGCTGCTGACCTTCACCAACCGCGCCGCTCGCGAAATGCTGGAGCGCGCCAGGGAAGTGGCAGGCGATGCGGTCGGCAACCTGTGGAGCGGCACCTTCCACCACATCTGCAACCGGTTCCTGCGGCGTTTCGCGGACAAGCTCGGCTATCCGAACGATTTCACCATTCTCGACCGAGACGATTCGCGCACGCTGATCGACCTCTGCATCAAAGATGCCGTGCTCAACAAGAAGGAGTTCCCTAAGAAGGACGTGATCGGCTCGCTCATCAGCTCTGCGGCCAACCGCGCGTGCGACATCGAGGATGTTCTGGAGGACGGACTCGATTCGTTGGAGGTCGACCCCATGGAGATCGTCAAGGTCGCGAACCTCTACGCCGAGCGCAAGCGGACCATGGGCGCGATGGACTTCGACGACCTGCTGGTGAACGGGCTGCGGCTGATCTGCGAGCATGAGCCGATCCGCACCCTTTACCAGAACAAGTTCCGCCATGTGCTGGTGGACGAGTATCAGGATACCAACTTGCTGCAGGCCAAGATGGTCGATATTCTGGCGGGCGTGAACCGCAACGTGATGGCGGTGGGCGACGACTTCCAGTGCATCTACTCGTGGCGCGGCGCGGACTTCCGCAACATCATGGAGTTCCCCAAGCGCTGGGACGGCTGCCGCATCGTCAAGCTGGAGCAGAACTACCGCAGCGTGCCCGAGGTGCTGGAGGTGGCCAACGCCTGCATCAAGGGCAACCCCGAGCAGTTTCAGAAGACCCTGCGCCCGACGCGCAAGGCGCGCAACAAGCCGCGCGTCTTCTACGTGCGGGACGGCGACGAGCAGGCGACGGCCCTGCTGACCCTGATCCGGCGCTATCAGGACGACGGCTACAACCTGAGCGACATGGCGGTGCTCTACCGCGCCCACTTCCACTCGATCGAGCTGCAGATGATGCTGGGGCGCGCGCGGCTGCCGTACGTCATCACCTCCGGCATCAGCGTCTTCGAACAGGCCCATGTGAAAGATGTGGTCGCCTTCCTGCGCGTGTGCGAGAGCCGTGCGGACCGCATGGCGTTCGGGCGCTTGCTCGGCATGCTGGGCGGCGTCGGCGAGAAGACGGTCGATTCGCTCTGGGAGAAGCTGGGCGGCACGTTCGACACGCGCGACCCGGAGCAGCGCGCCAAGCTGTGCGCGGCGATGAAGCCGGCCGCGCGCGGGCAGTGGCAGGAGATCGACCGGCTGTTCGAGGCCTACCACCGCGAGAACCTGGCGGAGGCGGGCGGCGAGGTCGTGCAGCGCTTCTGCGATGTGTTCTTCCACACCTATCTTTATCGCGCCTACGAGAACGGCGAGAAGCGCGAGGAGGATATCCGCGAGCTGGCGCTGCAGATCGGCAAGAGCGCGGGCATACCCTCCTTCCTTCAGGAGGTGGCGCTGCTCACCAACGTGGATCACGAATACGACAAGATGAGCCGCGAGCACGCGGACATGCTGCACCTCAGCACGGTGCACCAGGCCAAGGGCTTGGAGTGGCCCGTGGTCTTCGTGATTTGGGCAACGGAAGGGATGTTCCCCTCCAGCCGGTCCGTCGGCGAGTCGGAGAACGACGCCGAGGAACGCCGGCTCTTCTATGTGGCCGTGACGCGCGCCAAGGACGAGCTGGTGCTGTGCGCGCCCGAGATGCGGCGCACGCGCGACGGGGGCGTGTTCTTCTGCAAGCCGTCCCGCTTTATCAAGGAGCTGCCGCGCGGCCTGACCCGCGAAAACTATGGGCTGCGCAGTTTCTGAAACGGGCACAAAGGACAGCTATGGGTCTGAGCCGAATGTTATCCTGTTTGTCGGCGATTGTGCTCGCGAACTGCGGGGTTGCTCAAGAGCCTGCATGGTTGCTGGCCAAAGACGGCGTGGCACAGGCGGAGATCGCGCTTCCGGACGCCGCGACGCCCGTCGAGCGGAGCGCGGCCGAGGAACTCCGGCTCCATCTCGACCAAGTGACCGGCGCGCGGTTTGCGGTCACGAATGAAAGCGCGGCGGCAGGTGGCACTCGCATTCTGATCGGCAATACGGCCGCCCTCGCCACGCTTCTGCCGGGGTTTGAGCCGAAGGCCGTCGCGTATGACGGCATTGTGCTGAAGACGGTCGGGCAGAACCTGATTCTGACCGGTCATCCGCAGCGCGGGGCGCTGTATGCGGTCTACACCTATCTCGAGGACACGGTGGGCGTGCGCTGGTGGACATCGGCGGAAACGTTCATTCCCCGCACGCCGACGCTGCCGCTTCCCGTTCTGGATGTGCGCTATGCGCCGCAGTTGCGCTTTCGCGAGTCGTACTATCTCGACTCGTTCAACGCGCTTTTTAAGACGCGGCTTAAAGGCAACTTTAGCTCTCGCACGCGCTACATGCTCGCGCCTCTGGAGATGATCCCGGAATCGTATGGCGGCAACCACCGGCTCATCTACTTCAAGGGGCGCAACTCCGCCTACCATTCGTTCTACGAGCTGCTGCCGCCGGCGGTGTACTTCGGGAAGCACCCCGAGTGGTACAGCGAAATCAGGGGCCGGCGCACCCACAAGGAGGCGCAGCTCTGTCTCACAAACCCCGAGATGCGAGAGGAGCTGACCCGCAACGCGCTGGCCTTGCTGCGCGAAGATCCTGGCGCGGACATCATCCAAGTCAGCCAGAATGACGCGGCCGGGCGCTGCACGTGCAAACAGTGCCTCGCGATTGAGAAAGAGGAGGGCGGCATCGGCACCGCCTCGGGCCCGCTGCTCCGCTTCGTCAATCGAGTGGCAGAGGACATCGAGAAGGATTATCCGAACGTGTTCGTCGAGACGTTCGCCTACCAGTACACGCGCAAAGCGCCCGCGAAAGTCAGGCCGCGCCACAATGTGCTGATCCGCTTGTGCGACATCGAGTGCTCCTTCCTGCAACCCATCGAAAGCCCGGCTAAAGAGAACCTCGCCTTCGCCAAGGATGTGGAGGCGTGGAGCCGGATCGCGGGCCGCAACCTGTTCGGCTGGGACTACGTGACGGACTTCAGCTCCTACATGCTGCCGCACCCGAACCTGCGCGTTCTGGCGCCGAATATCCGCTTCTTCGTCAAGCACGGAGCGATCGGCCTCTTCGAGCAGGGCGACGCACTCTGCTCGGCGGGCGACTTCGTGCGCCTGCGCTACTGGCTGATTTCTCATCTGCTGTGGAACCCCGACCAGGATGAGAACAGATTGACCGACATTTTTCTGATGGGCTACTACGGCGAGAAAACCGGTGCGGTTCTGAAACGCTACCTGAATTTCATCCATGACCGAGCCGAGGCGTCAGGCATCGCGCTCGCGTGCTACCAGGAAAACGTGACGCACTGGCTCGACTTCGACGGCATCACAGAGGCCACGCGGCTGATGAACGAGGCGCTCGCCATCGCGACAGCGGAGGAAGCCAGCGACCCTGTGTCAAACGCAGGTCTGCGCGATAAGGTGGTGCGCGAAAAGCTCTCATTGGATCACGTCTGGCTGATCAACTATGACGCGCTGAAAAAACAGGCTGTTGCCACAGGCAAACCGTTCGAGGGGCCGCGCGACGCGCTAGAGGCCTGCCGCTCATGGATGACGGCGTGTGACCGCTTCAACGTCAAGGCGTACGACGAGACAACGATCGAAGAGGATTTCAAGAAATACAGGAATAAACTGTTGGACAAGTACAAGGGTTCGGCAAAGCCCCAGTGAGAGCGAGGATGCGATTATGAAACGTGTATTGCTTATCGCCTGTGTTGTGATGCCGGTGTGCTGGATCGCACACGCGCAGGAGACGCCGCGCGACCAGGCGATGCACTTCATCAAGAGCGAGACTCAGTTTCACTTGGGATACCTGCCGACCGAACAGTCGCATCCAAAAACGCGGGGCCTCTCGCAGGTGCTTCAGAAGGATACGGCTCAAGGCATACGCATGCTGCTGAGCGTGGACGACGACATTCCGCCAGTCGCCAAGCGGGTGATCGCATCGGCTGAATTTGCCCGGTTGCGTGCGGCGATCAAGACGGCGCTGGACAACAACCGGACAATCTATTTCAGCGGCTGCGGCGCAACCGGCCGTCTCTCGATCCTGCTCGACGCCGCGAACCGCCGGTATTGGCGCGAGACCTTTGAAAAGCACTCCGAGCTCCGGAGTGTGTGCGGCGACATGGCGGCGCGCACCTATGCGGTGATGACCGGCGGCGACTTTGCGCTGATCCGGTCAGTGGAGAGCTTCGAGGACTACATCACCTTTGGCTACCACCAGATGGAGCAGGCCGGCGCAAAAGAGGGCGATGTGGTCATAGCGATTTCCGAAGGCGGAGAGACCTCCTCGGTGATCGGCACGGTGCTGCGCGGCGTCGACGTTAAGGCGCATGTCTTCTTTCTGTTCAACAACCCAGCGGAGCTTTTGTCAAAAAATCTGGAGCGCTGTCACCGCGTGATCGAGAACGACGCGGTCACAAAACTGGTGCTCTGCACGGGCCCCATGGCGGTGGCGGGCTCCACGCGGATGCAGGCGACAACCACCGAACTGCTCGTCGCGGGTATGGCGTATGAAGCGGGTATGGCGGATCATCTGAAAGCGAGGCTGACACCCGCGCAGCAAACGGCGCTGGGGCTTGATGACCGCGCGCCGGAGAAGACGCTGGCGCAGTTTGAGAAGTTGCTCTTGCAGCTCAGAGCTGAGGCAAACATCGCCGCACTTGCGCAGATGGCGGACGGGGAGGCGGAGCTATATGCAAAAAAAGGGCGGGTCACCTATTTCGCCAAGGGCTACCTGTTGGACATCTTCACGGACACGACCGAGCGGTCGCCGACCTTTAAGATTCCTCCATTCCGAAGTACGCTTGATCCTGCGTCGCCTGCGCCATGGGCCTTCGTGAAAGATCCGTTGCGGCCGACGCCCGCGGCTTGGCTTCGTCTGGTCGAACACGAGCCCCGCTGTTTGGACTGGACGACCGACACCTACGTTCAACTGAAAGCAGCGGAAAAGATCATCAAGAGTCCGCCGCAGATCGGCCGGGCGATCCTAAACACTTACCAAATTGGCAACGAGCCGGATCGGTCGCGTATCGAGGTCAAGCCCAACGCAGCGATGGCTGTGCTGGTCGGAGACGAGGCCTCGCTTCTGGATGAAGGGGCGGCGCGCGAGTGGCGGCGCGCGTTCACGGAAGCATCCGCGCCATTCGATGGGCGGGCCGTGCTGGCAGTCGGGCGTCAGAAGCCGCAGGGGTGGAAGGGGCAGATCATCCACGTGGACGTCGATGTCCCTGAGACTCCGCTGAACCTCATTGCGCACCTTGCGGTCAAGCTTACGCTGAACAACGTATCGTCCGCGACCATGGGCAAAATGGGGCGGCTTAGCAGCAACTGGATGGCGCACGTCGATGCGTCGAACAAGAAGCTGATCGACCGGAGCGTGCGGCTCATCGTCGAACTTGCGGGCGTGGATTACGAGACCGCTTGCATCGCGCTGTTCGAGTCGCTGGAAGAGATGAAGGGCTGGGACGAGCCGCGCCGCAAGACCACGTCGCCCGCGGCGTACACGGTTGAGAAGATCACGAGAGGGAAGCGATAAGGAAGAAATCTCCTAAAAAACTGTATGCCGCATGTACACGGGCTGTGTATACTTACCCAATGAATTATCTTATATCTTTAATGCGTTTGCCCGTCGGAGCGGTAGCCGTATGCGCTTCGATCGCGTTCAGTTTGCATGCCGGGGAGTCGGAGCCTGCCCGTTCTTTTCCGGCCATGCTATTCACGTCGGAGCCAGCGAAAAAGATTCAGCGGTTTGACACCGCGGGCAAGGTGGTTTGGGAGTATCCTGCGGATACCGCGAGGGACGTCTGGCAGTTGCCCAACGGCAACGTGCTGTTCCCTTACAGCGTGAGCAACGGTGTGGGCAACGCGGAGAGCGGCGCGATGGAAGTGACGCCGGATAAGCGGATCGTCTGGCAGTTCAAGACGCACGGGCAGGTGTACTCCTGTCAGCGCATGGCCGGAGGCAACACCCTCGTCGGCGCCACGCAGCAGGGAAAGCTGCTGGTCGTGAATCCGGCGGGCGAGGTGGTCAGGTCGTTCGCGGTCAAGAATGCGGCGGCTGGGCACAGCAGCATGCGCAATGTGCGCGCGCTGGCGGACGGCCATTTTTTGGTTGCCGAAGAGAGCGCTCACGCGGCCCGCGAGTACGATGCCGACGGCAATCTGTTGCGCGAGTTTAAGACGCCTTATCCGGCTTATTCGGCCATCCGTCTGCCTTCTGGACATACCGTGACGTGTGGCAAGACGGGAATCATGGAGTTCGATGCCGCAGGCAAGGCGGTTTGGGAGTTGAAGAACACGGAGGTGCCGGAGTTGGGCATCCGCTGGTTCGCCGGGCTTCAGGTGTTGCCGAACGGCCACCTCTTTATCTGCAACGCGGGAGGCAAAGTCCCGTTTGCGGAGATATCACGGGAGAAGAAAGTCGTGTGGCAGTGCGATCCGGCGCAGATCCGGGCGGGCATCGGTCACGGCATTCACCTGTTGGATGTGCCGGGCGAGCCGCTGAAGTAGGTGTTCTGGAGAGCCGAATATGATACAATGAAATTCATGATTCTGTTTATCAGCACCACCGACCTGATGACAGATAAGCGAGGAAAGAGAAGTTTCGGACAGTACCTGCTGGAAAATGAATGACGCGAGTTAGCAAGGGAGAATAGGCTTTGATTATCATCGATCTGATCAATAATCTGGCGTTGCTGGTCGCACTGAGCGTGCTTTCCGGATTCATAGGAAAACGGTGCCTGCACAAGTGGCGCGGGGATGTTCTGCAGGGCGTGCTTTTCGGCAGCGTGGCTGTCATCGGCATGTTGCATCCGGTGTTTCTGAAACCGGGCGTTTTTTTCGACGGCCGGTCTGTTATGCTCAGCTTGTGCGGACTTTTCTTCGGCCCGCTGGCAGTGGGCATCGCCAGCTTTCTGGCCATCGCTTGCCGCGTTTGGCAGGGCGGGGTCGGACAGCTCATGGGGATTTCGGTGATTGCGGTGTCAGGTGCGCTTGGTTTGGCGTTTTACGCCCGCCAGACAAGGACGAACACGGAGGTCACGTCCGGTTTGCTGTGGTGCCTCGGGCTGCTCGTGCATGCGGCCATGATTCTGCTCATCTTCCTCTTGCCACATGATTTAGCCTTCGTCGTTTTGAACCGGATCGCACTCCCGGTGGCTGTCGTCTATCCGCTGGCAACGGTGCTGATCGGCAAAGTGCTCTCGGATCAGCGTGCGCGCGGGCGCTTTTTGGAGGAGTTGCAAGACAATCGGGAAGAGTTGCGGACGACATTGTACAGCATCGGCGACGGCATCGTTACCACGGACCATGAGGGTCGGGTGCGCCAGCTCAACCCCGAGGCGGAGCGGCTGCTCGGCTGGAAGGAGCTGGAGGCGCGCGGCAGGCCCCACGACGAGGTTCTCAAGATCGTCAAGGAAGGGTCTCACATCGCGGTCGATAGCCCGGTGACGCGCGTGTTGCGTGATGGACGGACTGTGGGGCTGGCGGACGATGAGTCGCTGATTGCCCGCAACGGCAGCATATACCCGATTGCCGATTGTTGCGCTCCGATCCGCAACGAGGCAGGAGCGCTCACCGGCGTGGTGATGGTGTTCAGGGATCAGTCGTCAGAGCGTCGGTCGCAGAAGGCCTTGCAGGTGGAGCGCGACAACTTGCGCGAGGCCATGAGGGCGCTGCGGGAAAGCGAGCAGCGGTTTCGGATTCTGGCGGATTCGGGGCAGGGCATGATCTGGACGTCGGGGCTCGACAAGACCTGCGATTATCTCAACGAGTCGTGGCTGAAGTTTACGGGAAAGACGCTGGCGCAGGAGACCGGATCAGGCTGGGCCGAAAGCATTCATCCCGATGACCGTGGCGCGGCTGTGCGGAGCTACGAGGATGCATTCGACCGCCGCGAGCGGTTCAGCCTGGTTTACCGGTTGCTGCGGCACGACGGCGTGTACCGTTGGATACAGGATAGCGGGTCGCCTCGCTACGACACGCAGGGCAACTTTCTGGGCTACATCGGACATTGCCTAGACATCACGGAGCACCGGCAGACGGAGGACAGCCTGCGCCGGATCGAATGGATGCTCGCGAAGAAACCGAAGAAAGACGCGCTGGAACTGCCGCAGGAGTTGCTGGGGCGCGAAACGGCAACGGCGTTGAATCGCGACGGGCCCATCATGAAGTCGGTCGGGCAAGAAATGCTCGCGAGCATTGTCGATGAGTATCTGGATTTGCTCGGCACCTGCTCGGTGATCTTCGAGGCAAACGGTGACTATGCGTTCGGCCTCTTCGAGTCGGGGTGGTGCCGGATGCTGGATCGGGCAACACGGAAGCTTTGTGGCTCAGATGACGACGCGGCGGCGTTAGCGTCCGGAAGTTGGCTATGTCATGAGTCCTGTTGGACAGAATGCGCCAAGCAGGTGCTCGCCAAGCGTGCGGCTGTCGATACCGAGTGTCACGGCGGCATCCGGGTGTATGCGGTGCCGATTAGGGTGCGCGAAGACGTGGTCGGCGTTATCGCCTTCGGATATGGCGATCCTCCTCGCGATCCTGAGCGGCTGCGGTCGCTGGCGGAAACGTGTCATGTGAGCTCTGACGAGCTGGCGCGCGAGGCGGGCGCCTACGATTCCCGTCCTCCGTACATCATCGAAATGGCGAAGAGCCGGCTACAGTCATCGGCATGGCTGATCGGCTCTCTGGTCGAGGCGCATCAGTCGGAGGAGGCCCGTGAGAAAATCGAGGCCCAATTCCGGCAGGCGCAGAAGATGGAGGCTGTCGGCCGACTGGCGGGTGGCGTGGCACACGATTTCAACAACATCCTGCAGGCGATCATCGGGTATAGCGAACTGCTTCTGGAGAAGCTGCCGGAGCAAGGCGAGGCGCGCGAATTCACCGGCGAGATCGTTTCGGAGAGCAAGCGGGCTGCCGCGCTTACCCGCCAGTTGCTGACTTTTGCCAGAAAGCAGGTGATTGATCCGAAGGTGATCGACATCAACGAGTCTGTGGCCGTGACTCTGAAGATGTTGCGCCGCCTGCTGGGCGAGGATATCGATCTGATTTGGAACCCGGACAAAGATCACTGCTTCGTCAAGATGGATGCCGGACAGCTCGGCCAGATCTTGGCCAACTTGGCGGTCAATGCCCGCGACGCGATCAAAGGCGTCGGAAAGATGCTGATCAAAACGGGCAAGGAGATCTTTGACGAGCGGAAGTGTTCGCTCAATCCCGGCTATGTTCCGGGGCGCTATGTCACGTTGACGGTCACCGACAACGGGTGCGGAATGGATCAAGCGATTCTGGAGCGGCTTTTCGAGCCCTTCTTTACGACCAAGGAGCGGGGCAAGGGAACGGGTCTCGGGTTGGCTACCGTTTATGGCACCGTCAAACAGAACAACGGGCACATCACTGTTCACAGCACGCCTGGCCAAGGGTCGGTGTTCAAAATCTACCTGCCGGAACACGCCGCTCCGGAAGCGGCCACCGACGAACCGCCGGCCAAGCGCGAAAGCGTGCCCTCAGGGCGCGAGACCGTGCTGATCGTCGATGACGAGGAGTCGTTGCTGCGCGCCGGGCGCCGCATGCTCGAAGGACTGGGCTATACCGTGCTGACCGCAGCGGGCCCGGAGGAGGCGCTCCGTTTGGTCAAAACGTATCCGCACGAAATTCACGTCTTGCTGACGGATGTGGTCATGCCCGGAATGAGCGGGCGCGACCTCTGGCGCAAGCTGGAGCCACTGCGCCCCACGACGAAATGTATCTACATGTCCGGCTTTACGGCGAACATCATCGCGCAGCGCAGCGTTCTCGACAAGAGCGTGAACTTCCTTCAGAAACCCTTTACCAAGGCGGCGCTAGGGAGCAAACTGCGCGAAGTGCTCACCTCTGGAGCCGTCGAAATTACTTAAGGCGGGCTGACGTCCGCGCACCACTGGGTAGGGACGCCTCCCCGAGGCGTCCGCGGACGGTTCGGGGAACCGTCCCTACCCCCGTGTCAGGTGCCCGCCACGTCTTCGCCGGTTCCCCAGTTCTCGATGACGTAGTCCAGATCTTTGTCACCGCGTCCGCTCAGGTTGACGAGGATCGTGCCGTGCTTCATTTCGCGCGCTTTCTTCAGGGCAAAGGCGAGGGCGTGCGCGCTTTCGATGGCGGGGATGATGCCTTCGCTGCGGCAGAGCCTGAAGAAGGCGTCGCGGCATTCGTCGTCCGAACAGGTCGTATATTGCACCCGCCCGGTGTCTTTGAGGTAGCAGTGCTCCGGGCCGACGCCCGGGTAGTCCAGCCCGCTGGCGCAGGAATAGACCGGGGCGGGCGAGCCGTCCTCGTTCTGAAGCAGGTAGCATTTGAAGCCGTGGATGATTCCCTCGTGCCCATACGTCATCGTGGCGGCGTGGTCCCCGAGTTTCTCGCCTTTGCCAAGCGGTTCCACGCCGTAGATGGCGCACGGGTCTTCGAGAAATGCCGCGAAGAGCCCCATCGCGTTGGACCCGCCGCCGACGCAGGCGCAAAGCGCGTCAGGAAGGTTGCCCGTCATGTCTTGGAACTGCTCGCGGGCCTCGACGCCGACGACCCGCTGGAAGTCGCGTACCATCATCGGGAACGGATGCGGGCCGACGACCGAGCCGATGCAGTAAATGGAATTCTCGTAGTCTGCGAGATAGGCTTGGAAGGCCGAATCGACCGCCTCTTTCAAGGTCTTGAGCCCGAAAGAGACCGGCACGACTTTAGCCCCGAGGAGTTTCATGCGGCTGACGTTCGGTGCCTGCTTCACGATGTCGACCTCGCCCATGTGAATCTCGCACTCCATGCCGAAGTAGGCGGCGGCCGTGGCGAGCGCGACGCCGTGCTGCCCGGCGCCTGTCTCGGCGATCAGCTTCTTCTTACCCATGAACTTCGCCAGCAGGCCTTCTCCCATGCAGTGGTTGATTTTATGAGCGCCCGTGTGGTTCAAGT
>CAYSXF010000030.1:3914-13038 GCA_964434815.1 uncultured Lentisphaeraceae bacterium | reverse complement strand
GGTCCGGTACCTGCAGTGGAGAGAAGATCCCTGAGCGGGGCGTTTCTGCTGGAGGTTTTTGGTTGGATGAGTGAGGCCGCTAGTGTAAACTTGGATTTCTATGGCGAAAAGTGAAGTGATAGCCCTGTTGGCCGAGAGCCAGTGTCTGCGCGGCGTGCGCTTTGCGCCGCGCGGACGCGATGGCTGGACGCGCACCGGCGGGGGCAGTTGGCCGATTGAAGTGTCTCAAGAGACGGCCGAACCCGCTGAGGGCGGAGAGCAGCAGGCCACGGTCGTTGAGAGCGACAAGCCGCTGGCGCGTGCGATGCGTGCGGCCAAGGGCGCGTTGGGCGCGCGGCAGGTGGTGATCGCCCTTCCTTTGTCCCGGCTGCTCGTGCGCGTCTTGAAGCTCCCCACAGAGGTGCGTGAAGATCTGGCTGACGCGGTCGCTTTGCAGATGGACAAGCTGTCACCTTTTCCCGGCGAGGAACTGTCCGTCGGGTACGAGATTTTGAGCGAGTCGGAGACGTCTCTGTGGGTGTTTGCCGCGGCGATGCCTGCGGCGGTTTTCGAAGAGCTGGGGAGCGCGCTGCACCTGGCCCGGTTGCAAGTGACTCGCACCGACGTTTCGGCGCTCGGCTGGTTCCGGTCGCTGTGCGGGCCGTGCCAGCTCATGCGCCCGGGGCGCCGGGTGCTGCTGATGGATCCCGATGACGGGTGGGATCTCTTGGTGCTCGACCACGGCGTGCCGGTCTTAGCGCGCGCGCTGGGGCTGGTGACCGATGCCGACACGCTGGTTCGCGAGATGATTCTGTCGCTTCTCAACGCGGAGTTAGAGGCGGGACACAATCCGGTCACGGATGTGCTGGTTGTGTCGAAGAACGCGCTGCCGGCCGAGATGGTGCAGGGGCTCGAAAGCCTGATGGGCGTCCCGGTGAGGCACATGCCCCCCCCTTCAGAGGATGGCGGCGTCGAAGGGGTGGCAATGCGCACGGGAGAGGGCGCATCGCTCGATCTGACACCTCAAATATGGCGCGATGCGGTTAAGGAAGCGCACACCCGCAAGCAGGTTCTGACGGGCGTGGCCGCGGCGATGGGCGTGTGGGTTGTCTTCATGGGCATACTTTTTTCCGGCCCCATCGTGTATAAGCAGATGACGGATCGGATCCGGGCTGCATCGAAGGCGCACGCCAAGGCGTTCAAGCAAGTCTCCGATTCGCGCGACCGGGTGAATCTGATCCTATCGTATATGGATCGAACCTATTCGCCGCTCGAGATGTTGCGTATGGCTTCCGGATACCTGCCGCAAGGGATCACGCTGACTGGGTTCAACTATCGGCGCGAGGACGGGGTCAAGATTTCGGGAGAGGCCGACGTGCCGACGCTGGTCTATGATTTCAAGAACGCGGTCACGGAAGACCCGCTGTTCGAGTCGGTGTCTCTGGCGGGGCCGTCGGCGAGCAAGGGCAAGCACAAGTTCGATATTGACGCCAAGTTCAAGGGGGTGACGCGGAAATGAGCACGGTGTCCCCCAAAGAGAAGAACATGCTGATGGTCACGGTCGTGATCGTGCTGTATGCGTTTGCCGGGCTTTCGTTCAAGAAGCAGGTCGCGAACTGGAAGGCGTCGGAGCGGGTCTACGTGACGGCGCAGAAGAAACTTCAGGAAGAGAAGGCGCTGATTGCCGCCAGGGACGAGTGGGCCGCGCGCTACGAACAGGTGCGCGAGCTGATGCCGGTCTTTCCCCGCGACAAGGATGTGGATACGCATTGGCTCAACCTCATGGATTCGGCGGCCACGCGCAACGGGCTGACCATTGCGAGGCGGCAGACGAACAAAGAGGCTGAAGTTGGCGACGTATACGAACTGCCGATCGACTGCAAGGACTGGGAAGGCTCGCTCGAATCGCTGGTGAAATTCCTGTACGATCTGAACCAAGAGGGAGCGATGCTGGATGTCCGGCAATTGTATGTGAGGCCATCCAACAAGCCGGGGCTGCTGAAGGGCACGTTCACGCTGTACTGCGCATACATGCGGGGCAAAGTTGTGGAGAGACAGGCCGCGCCCTCTAAACAGGCCTCTCCCGAGAAACCGGCGGCGGCTGCCGCAGCGCCGGAAGCGGCTGGGAAGCCGGAGGATACGCCAGCGCCTCCGCCTGAACAGCCGGCCGCTGACGGCGTGACGACGAACGGTCCGGCGGCGCCGACTCCTGCGGCCGAGCCGGTAAAAGGTAATTGACGTACGCGACGAAGTGGCTGAAAGATGCGGGAAACGTTTTTGAAGGGATGACCATGAAGAATATGCGAGATCACCTGTTTGCTTTAGGGGCGTCCGCTGTGTTGACGCTCAGTGTCGTGTTGGCGCAAGATCAGGCGCCCGTGTTGGCGCCGCCTCCGCCAGCCGATCAGGTTATCCCTGTGCCTCCCGCCGCCGTGCCCAAGCCTGTCGTGCCCGCGCCCGCCGCGCCACAGGTCGTCCCAGTGCCCCAACCTCAGGCCGCTGAACGCGCGGCGGCACAGCCAGCCGTCTCGACGCCGAAGAGGACGACACCCGTGCCGACGCGGCGGACTGTTGCGCCGGCGACGCTGCGGCGTCCGTCCGCGACTCCGGCGCTTACGCCGTCCGTGATGCCGCCGGCCTCCGCCGCAACACCCTCCGCTGCGGATGCCGATGCCACCGGCGAGGCGAAGGAGCCGAAGGCGAAGACCACAACGCCCGCGCTCAAGTTCGACAACGCGCCCGCCGACATCATTCTGCAGGCCTATGCCCAGGAGACCGGCAAGACGCTGCTGATGGCGCCGGATGCGCCGAAGGCCAACATCACGCTGAAAAGCCAGCCGGATGTGCAACTGACGAAAGAGGAATATATCGAGGCGATCGAGGTGGTGCTCAGCATGAACGGCATCGTGCTGGAGCCTTTCGGCGAGAAGTTCATCAAGGTGCTGGCCCGCAAGACCGTGCGCACGGACGGCATCAAGATCGTTATGGAGCCCCCGGAGGGCGGCCATCCCGAGAAGACCAAAACAGTCAGCCAGATGATCCAGCTCAAAGCGATCACGGTCGCGGAGGCGCAGAAGGCGCTGGAGGGCTTCAAGAAGCCCGACGGGCTGATGCAGACGTTCGAGCGCACCAACAGCCTCTTGGTGACCGACACGCAGGAGAACGTGAACCGCATGCTGGAGATCGTGAAGTTCATCGACCAGCCGCTCGTGGCGACGGAAGAGGTGAACGTGCGCCAGATCCGCTTCGCCAAAGCCGAGGACATCAAGAAGCGGATCGAAGAGCTGGTGACGGAGTCGCAGAAGCAGACGCAGGCCAAAGATGAGATTAAGGCCAATACGTCCGGTGCGCCGGGAATGACCCGCACGGCGGGAAGCTCGTTGTCGAGCCTCTCGACGCGCCCCCTGCCGCCTGGGCTGACGCGCTTGGGCATGCCGCAACAGACCGCTCCGGTCACGCCGAACGAGACGCTTGAGACGCTGGTGAGCGATGCGGACCGCGGCATGATCCGCGGCAAGGTCCAGATCATCGCGGATGAGCGCACCAACCAGCTCATCATCATCACCCGCGCCGAGAACATGAACTTTTTCGAACGCATCATCACGATCCTGGACGTTGAGACCACGCCGGACGTGAAGGTCGAAGTCCTGCGTCTGGAGTTCGCGGACGCCGAGGATGTCTCCTCCATGCTGAACGACCTGATCGGCAACGCGACGAGCCAGAAATCCGAGAAGAGCTCCTCCTCCAAGGGCACATCCAAGGCGACGACGACGTCCGGTTCGAGGTCCAGTTCCCCGTCCAGTTCGACGCCCGGTTCGCGGTCCGGTTCGACGCCCGGATCGGCGCCTTACTCGGGGTCGGCCGAGTCGGCCCGCAGCACCAGCCTGGCCGACGCGGTGGCGGCGCGCGTCAACCGCACCGCCGAGGCCGAAGGCGGCGAAACGGCGCAGAGCAAGCTGGGCCAACTCAGCAAAGAGAATATTAAAATCCTTGCCGACAAGCGTATCAACGCGCTCGTCATCATGGGCAGTCTGGGCGACTTGGCGGCCATCAAAGCGATCATCAAGAATATGGACGTTCAGTTGTCCCAGGTGCT
Organism: uncultured Lentisphaeraceae bacterium; assembly: GCA_964434815.1. GTDB lineage: Bacteria > Verrucomicrobiota > Kiritimatiellia > RFP12 > UBA1067 > CAYSXF01. The sequence goes on along the minus strand of CAYSXF010000030.1, from coordinate 8,963 downwards.
GATCGAGACGGTGGTGCTCGCCGTGACACTTTCGGACAATTTCGCAACGGGTATCGACTGGGTCAAGAGAGTTAAAGCGACGACGGCGGGCACACATCCGGTGACGCAGGCTGATGGCACAATTGTTCAGGTGCCGAATAATGTAGCAAACTACAAGTACGGCGCGGGCGGCGGCGGGGGTAAGAGCGTGGCGCAAAATCTCTTCGACTTGGGCACAAATGTCGCTGGGGTGGTCACCTCCGGCAGTCAGGGCATCCAATATCTGGCGACGATCAGGGACTTGAATCTGGATGCCGTCGTGACGGCGTCGAAGTCAGACAACTCCATCAAGGTGCTCGAGTCTCCCGTGTTGCTGACGGTCGACAACAAAGAGGCGTCGATCGAGGTGACAACGATGAAGTACATGTACAAAGGCATGCGCTATACGGGGTACACAGGCGGATCCTCGTCCGGCTCATATGGCGGCAGCGGGTACGAGCCTGACATCGAGCAGCGCGACGTGGGTCTGACGGTGAAGATCACGCCGCGCATCAGCCCCAACGGCAATGTGGTTCTCACGGTCGACGAGAAGTTCGAGGAACTCGGCCCCAACCAGACGATTGTCGGCCAGGGCGACTGGCCGACCGTCGTGACGCGCAAGCTGAGCGCCGACGTGTCTGTGGGCAACGGCGAGACGGTGATTCTCGGGGGGCTGGTCCAGAGTTCCACGACCCACGACAGGGGCGGAATCCCATGGCTCATGGATATTCCGTATGTTGGACCCTACCTGTTCGGTTCGGTGACCAAGAATTCCGACCGCTCCGAGTTGCTCGTCTTCATGACGCCCTACGTGGTCGAAAAGCAGTCGGATATGGACAAGGAGGCGCGGCGGCGCAAGGATTACATCAATGCGGACGGCGTCTGGACCAAAGGCTGGTCTGACAGCAAGCTGGCAGACCCCGTTTCTGCCGATGACATGAAAGACCGCTTGGGGCGCAAGAAAGATCTGGAAAAAGCGTGGCGCACGTATCGCGAGAAGTCTGAGGTGCAGAAAGAGGTGGATTCGAAAATCGATAACGAAAGAACCCTGACTGAGGCGGTGACCCGGAGCGGCACGCATGGGCATGGGTACGGCTCATTGACCAACAGTACGCTGAAGGTTACTGAGACGGTCGAAGTGCTCAAACCGGCGGGGGCAACGGCGCCCTTGCCCAGCGCTGAGGGGGAGGTGCCCGAGCAGCCCGCACTCGAGCAGCCCCGTAAGCCGTGGTGGAAAATCTTATAATTCCGACAGTTGGCTGTTGACAGTTCCCAGATCATGGGTTAATCTGTCTAACCATTTTTCGCGAAGAAGGAAAAGACAGGTTTTATCATGATGAAGACGTTTATCCCGAAGAATCCCGGTACGGCCCGCAGTTGGCAACTGGTTGATGCGACAGACAAACCGCTTGGGCGTTTGGCTGTGAACATCGCCAACACGTTGCGCGGTAAAAATCGCCCCTCGTATGACCCCAGCGTCGACTTGGGCGATTTTGTGATTGTGGTCAATGCGGAGAAAATCCGTCTGACCGGACGCAAGTTGGAGCAGAAGGAATATCAGCGGTATTCCGGCTGGCGCGGGGGTCTGAAGATCTTTACGGCCAAGACCATGCTGGAGAAGCATCCTGACCGCGTGATCATGGAGGCGGTCTGGGGCATGTTGCCTAAGAACAACATCAGCCGCAAGATGATGACCCGTATTCGGGTCTATCGCGGTTCGCAACACCCGCACGAGGCTCAGAAGCCGGCCGTGTCGGCGTATTAAGTCTGGTCTTTGTTAAGGAAGAAGGTAGAAAGATGGCGAAAGAAATTGCAGCGGGCACGGGCCGCCGGAAGACCGCAGTCGCGCGTGTGCGTTTGATTGCGGGCGCTGGCAAGTGGATGGTGAACGACGTCGAAATCGAAAAGTATATTCCGAGCGAGGCGCTTCGTACCTATCTGCGGCAGCCGCTGGCCCTCACGGGTTTGGACGGTAAGTTTGACGTGATTGTTTCCGCTAACGGCGGTGGCCTCAGCGGGCAGTCCGGCGCGATCAGGCACGGTTTGTCCCGCGCGCTGGTGGCTTCGGACGCGAACCTGCGCGAAGTTCTCAAGAAGGCGGGGTGCTTGACGCGAGACTCCCGCATGAAGGAGCGCAAAAAGCCGGGTCAGCCTGGCGCCCGCAAGCGCTTCCAGTTCTCGAAGCGCTAGTCGTTTGATACTTCACATCCTGTCGAATGTGCGGGCGCCTCCCCCGGGTGCCCGCATTTTGTTTTTTTTCATCGAGACTTGAAATTTATGCCATTGAGTTTTATCAAGAAGCTGGCGGGCAAACTGCTCGGCAAGCCAACAGAAGCCAAGACGTCTTCGCCGAAGGCGGAGCACACGAAAAAAAGCCCGCATTCGCCTGCGGCGAGAGCGCATGGCGCCCCGGCGGCGAAAGCGGCGGGTGAGGCCAGACGGCCGTCTGACGAGAGGTCACGGGGCCCCCGCAGGGAGCGTCCGACAGGCGAGCGAGGCCCCGGCAGGCCCAGACCCGACGGAGAGGGCCGCGACAGCAGGCGTCCGCGCCGCGATGACCGGCGCGATGACCGGCGCGGAGGCGACGGAGCCGGTGTTGCTCCGGTTGCGGCTGGCGCAGGGCGGCCTGTGGCGCGCCCGCCTTCCCGGCAGAGGCATGAGCGGGGAATGGGCGAGGAGCGTCCGCTCTCAAACCCGAACGTGAGGCGCCCTGGCGGAGCTGTTGCCGACGAGGAACAGGCCAAACGCCATGCGGAACATGCCGTGTGGTCCGTGGATCAGTATCAAGTGGAGCCGGCCGAAGGCAAGAAGCGCTTCCAAGACTTTGATTTGCCGACCGAGATTCTGCACGCGGTGGCCGATATGGGGTTCCAGTACTGCACGCCGATTCAGGCGCAGAGCTTGGAGTATGCTCTGGCCGGAAAAAATGTGACTGGCAAGGCTCAGACCGGCACCGGCAAGACAGCGGCTTTTCTTGTGGCGATCCTGACGCGCTATCTGCGCAGCCCGGAGTCCCGGCAGGAGCAGGGCGGCGCGCCGCGCGCGCTCGTCATCGCGCCGACGCGCGAACTGGTCATCCAGATCTGCAAGGACGCCGCCGCGCTCGGCAAGTATTGCGGCCTGCGCTCTCTCGCGGTTTACGGCGGCATGGACTACGAGCGTCAGAAGCGCGAGGTGTCCGACGCGCCGGTGGACCTGCTGGTAGCGACGCCCGGGCGGCTCCTGGACTTCGTGCGCTCTCGCGTGATCGATCTCTCGAAGGTCGACACGCTGGTTATCGATGAAGCCGACCGCATGTTAGACATGGGTTTCATACCCGACGTACGCTCGATCGTCAGCCGCTTGCCGCCGAAGGACGCGCGGGACCATGCTCTACAGCGCCACGCTGACCGATGACGTGATGAAACTGGCCTCGCAGTGGATGGATGCGCCCGTGTGCGTCGAGACGGAGACCGAGCAGGTCACAACCAAGTCGGTCAAGCAGGTCGTCTATGTGGTCACTGCGCGCGAGAAGTTCACGGTGCTCTACAACCAGATCCAACAGTTTCCCGACTCGCGCATGCTGATCTTCTGCAACCGCCGCAACACGACGGAAGATGTGGCTGACAGCCTGACGCGGCGCGGCATCCGGTGCGAGATGCTGAGCGGCGACGTGAATCAGAACCGCCGTCTGCGCGTGTTGGAGGATTTCCGCGAAGGCAAGGTCCGCATTGTCGTTGCGACAGATGTGGCTGGACGCGGCCTGCATGTGGACGATATCGGCTTCGTTATCAACTTCGACTTCCCGTATGAGCCAGAGGATTATGTTCACCGCATCGGGCGCACGGGACGTGCCGGGGCGAGCGGAACAGCCATCTCGTTCGCGGACGAGGACGAGTCGTTTATCATCCCCGAGATCGAAAAGTATATCGGCGAAGAGTTGAAGTGCACGGTGCTGACCCATGACGACCCTCTGTTGACGAAGATGCCGGAAGTGCCGCGCTCCGCCCATCGCGAGCATGTGGCGCACGACCGCGGGCCGCGGCCCGAGCACGGTTCGCCGCGCGAGGAGCACCGCCGCGTGACTGAACGTCCGTCGCCGGCAGTCCATGGAGAGCTGCTGCCGCCGGAGACCGCTCCGGCGGTGACTGCGTCGCCTGTGGAGGCCGAGCGCCCCCGCGAGCCGCAGCAGGCCGAAGCGACGCCGCCAGCGATCAGGCATGCGCCCGCCGCGGATGCAGAGACGGCGAGAGCGTCCGAGCCGGAAGGCGGACGGCTTGCCGCGCGCCCCTACAGAGGCGCGCCTTCCACGCGGGTTGAACAACCTGTGGAGGTCGAACGTTTGCCCTCCGCAGACGCGAAGTCGGGTTCCCGCGACGCGCAGCGGACGCCGGTGGCGCCAGGCGCAAACCCGTCTGCTGTGAAGCGGCCGCGTTTCTCGGAAGAGTGGGTGCCTGGGCAAAGCGCCCGATAGCTGTTTTGACACTTTTCTGCACCCGCAGAATCTGATAAAGTGAAGCTACGTTTTGGAGGTGGAAGACTATGAAAACTTCGATGGTGTTGCTGACCGTCCTGCTAGGGCTGACGGGATGGGCTCGTGCGGAGAGCGTGAGCATCGTGCAGATCACGGATATGCACGGCCAATCCGAATATGAGATACAGACTCATGACCAATACACCAATCTGGTGAAGCAAATCAAGGATGAGGTCGCCGTTTTCCCTTTGGTTGTCGCGGAGTGCAAGAAAGAATGGGAAGCAAATAAAGATAACAAGCTTCCGTTTCAGGGAAACCGGGTGAAGCCGCGTTCGGTCAAAAAGGCTGGAGACTTCCTTGACCGCCCTAAGGCTGAAAAGAGGTTAGATCAACTTGAGAAACATTCAGAAGCCAAGGGATGACAGGAAATCCAAGTCGGCCAAACCGAAGGAAGAGGAAGTCAAGAAAGAGGAGGAGCGCGCCAAGGCCTTCGACACGGCTTTTGAAATGATAACGACGAAGATGGGCGAAAAGCTCAAACGGCCTGTGGAAAATTTCGGTCTCTCTGCGTTCGCTCC
>CAYSXF010000030.1:0-3904 GCA_964434815.1 uncultured Lentisphaeraceae bacterium | reverse complement strand
GAAAAAGGACGAGCCCAAAAAGGATGAGCCCAAGAAGGACGAGCCTAAGAAGGACGATAAGAAGGCTGTTAAGTAACGCGCTGAGCTGAACTCGTACCGATGCGGAAGGTTCATGAGGTTTGTGAGAACCTGATGAACCTTTCTAATTTAGCTCAAGCGGTAAGGCGGCAAAGGAAAAGCTATGCACACCCAAATCCTCACATGGTCAGTGAAGAAAGCGGATTCTCAAGTTGAAGCCTTTCTGGCACGTCCCGCTTTTGACCCCGAGGCGGAAGCCGTTGCGGCTACGCTTCTGGCCGGCATCCGCGCACGAGGCGATGCGGCCGTGATCGAAGCGGCCAAGCGGTTCGACGGAGCCGCGCTCCGGGTTTCGGAAATGAGGGCCTCGCCGGGCGAAATCCGAGCGGCGGTCAAGGCGGTGCCCGCGCGCGTCAAACGCGCCGTCAAAGACGCCCACGAGCGTGTGAAGCGCTATGCGGAGGCCGGCCTGCGCGAGCCGTGGCACCTTCGGACGCCGTGCGGCGGGTACACCGGCGAGTTCTACTCCCCCATGGATCGCGTGGGCGTCTATGTGCCGGGCGGCACTGCGCCGCTGGCCTCCACGGCGGTGATGACGGTTACGCTTGCAGCGGCCGCGGGTGTCAAAGAGATTGTGGCCTGCACGCCGTGTGGCAAGGACAAGACCGTCAACCCGGTGCTGCTGTTTGCGCTCAAGCTTGCGGGGGCCACAGAGATTTACAAGGTCGGCGGCATCCAGGCGATCGGGATGATGGCGTTCGGCACGAAGAGCGTCAGGCCCGTGCAGAAGATCGCAGGCCCCGGCAACGCGTATGTCACGGCTGCGAAGCGTCAGGTCTACGGCTATGTCGCGATCGACCAAGTGGCAGGCCCCAGCGAGATCGCGGTGCTGGCGGACGATTCGGCCAATCCCGCATGGATCGCGGCTGATTTGCTGTCGCAGGCCGAGCACGGCAGCGGGCACGAGAAGGCGCTGCTGGTGACGGATTCGCAGGCTCTGGCCGAAGCGGTGTGCGACGAGCTGGCGTGGCAGACGCCCAAGCTGTCGCGTGCCGCGATGGTGGAGCGTGTGATCGCTCAGGGTGGAATTCTTCTGGTGGTCGTGCCCGATCTCAAGCAGGGCATGGAACTGGTGAACCGCTTCGCTCCCGAGCACTCCGAGATTATGACGCGCGACGCTCGTTCCTGGGTGAACGATGTGCGGGCTGCAGGCGCGGTTTTTGTGGGCGAGTGGACGCCTGAGCCCGCCGGCGATTTCGTGGCCGGACCGAGCCACGTGTTGCCCACGGGCGGCGCGGCGCGGATGTTCAGCGGGCTTACGGCCGACGATTTCCGGCGCCGCCACAGCTTTGTGGAGTTCACGCGGGAGGATCTGGCCGAGACCTGCGCTTCGATCGAGACCTTCGCAGATGTGGAAGGCCTCGACGCGCACGGCCGCTCCGCCTCCGTCCGCTTCGAACCGCGCCGCAAATGACGCATCCAATAATGCTAACATAATTCTAACACTAAACACGTAGACGGACGGCAAGTCTCTGTGGTTTAATCGCTTTTGTTAGAAAGATTAGCGATTTAACGGGAGGCAAACCATGCGGATTCTGTTAGGTGAGATGTGTTCAGTCGGTCTAGTAGTAGCTATCCTTCTGTCTTCAGGGTGCGGCAAGCATCGTGAGAACATCACTCTGGCGGGATCGACGGCCTTCCAGCCGTTCGCTGAAAAGTTGGCCGAGCACTACATGGCCACGCACCCGGACGTGTCGATCACCATTCAGGGCGGCGGGTCGGCGCTGGGCATTCAGTCGGCTCTGTCGGGCGCGGCGCAGGTCGGCATGGCCGATCTGGTGAAACTCCCGCAGGAGGCCGCAACTCTTAAAAGCATCGTGGTTGCGCGTGACGGCATCGCGGTCGTGTTGAATCCGGCCAATGAGATCAAGGCGTTGACGTTGGAACAGGTGCGCGGCATTTTCAGCGGGACAGTCAAGAACTGGAAAGAGGTCGGCGGCGCGGATCACGTGATCGCGGTCATTTCCCGTGAGGCGGGGTCGGGCACACGCTCCTCCTTCGAGCAGATTATCGGCGGCGTCACCCTGACCGCTGACGCGCTGATCCAGGATTCGAACGGAACAATCCGCGAAACCGTGGCGAATGACGCACACGCGATCGGCTATCTCTCGCACGGCTTGGTCAACGAGAAAATCAAGCCGGTGACCGTGGACGGCTTCGCCTGTGCGGAGAAGGACATCATGTCGGGCCAGTACAAGCTGGTTCGCCCCGTCTTTCTGGTGTACAAGGCAGACGTCTCGCCGGCCTGTCAGGCTTTTTTGGATTACCTGTTGTCGGCCGAGGCGCAAGAGCTACTGCACACGAATGGGCTGATCAAAGCGAAGTGAAACGGTTTCTGCCGCCCGCACGAACTTAGCGACCGAGAGAACAGCTTGTTATGAGACTCAACGGTGAGACGTTTGCCAAAGGGCTTTTGACGGTCGTGGCCTTTTCGGCGCTTGCCAGTTTGCTGTTGATCGCCGTCTTCATCTTCAAAGAGGGATTCCCTTTCATGTTGAAGGTGGGGATTAGCGATTTCCTCTTCTCCTCGACGTGGAATCCTCAGGTGGGTCAATACGGGATTTACCCGATGATCATATCGTCGCTCTATGTGACGTTCGGCGCGATGTTGATTGGCGCTCCCCTCGGCATCGCCGGGGCGATTTTCATGAACGAGTTCTTGCCGCGTCCGGTGATGCGGATCATCAAGCCAACCATCGAGTTGCTGGCGGGAATTCCTTCGGTCGTGTTCGGCTTCTTGGGCGTGATGGTGTTGGCCCCCTTTATCCGGGCGCATCTGGGTGGCCCCGGACTGTCGGTTTTGGCGGCCTCGGTGATTCTCGGAATCATGGTTCTGCCCACGGTCATCAGTATCTCTACCGATGCCATCGGCGCGGTTCCAAACTCCTACCGCGAAGGGGCCTTGGCGCTCGGCGCGACCCGCTGGCAGAGCGTCCACATGGTGACGCTGAAGGCGGCGCGGTCCGGCATCATCGCCAGCATCATTTTGGCGATGGGCCGGGCATTGGGCGAGACCATGGCGGTCATCATGGTCGCGGGTAACACGGTCAGAATACCGCACGCCGTCACGGACCCGGTGCGCACGCTGACCGCCAACATCGCGCTCGAGATGGCGAACGCCACAGGCATGGCGAGAGAGGCGCTTTTCGCGACGGGAGTCGTTCTTTTCGTCGTCATCATGATCCTGAATGCCATCGCCATGTCGGCGATCAAAGGCGGAGGGGTTAAGAAGTGAGAGTGCCCCCTAAATTCACGCAGGCGCTTGCGGTTTTGACTTTAGGTGCTGCCACGCTGCTGACGGTGGTGGTGCTGGTTTTTATTATCGCGTTCGTTCTGGTCAAGGGTCTGCCAGGGGTGACTTGGGAGTTTCTCTTTTCGGCACCCAAAGATATGGGCAAGGCGGGCGGCATTTTCCCGACGTTGGTGGGGACGGCTCTGCTGCCGCTGTTGGCGATCTCCATCGCCATGCCGTTAGGGGTGGGAACCGCGGTGTACTTGACGGAATACACCCGTGAGAACCAGCTCACGCGGGCTTTGCGTTTCGGCACCGATTGCCTGGCCGGCATTCCGTCCATTATTTTCGGCCTGTTCGGTTTCATCTTCTTTGTGGTGATGCTGAAGATGGGCTGGTGCCTGCTCTCCGGGGCGCTCACGCTGGCGATCATGGTGCTGCCGACTATTATCCGGACCTCCGAAGAGGCCATCCGGGCCGTTCCCAACGCCTATCGGGAAGTCAGCTTTTCGCTGGGCGCCACGCGGTGGGAGACCGTGCTCAAAGTGGTGCTTCCGAATGCGCTGCCCGGCATCGTCACCGGTATGATCCTGG
>CAYSXF010000029.1:4802-13171 GCA_964434815.1 uncultured Lentisphaeraceae bacterium | reverse complement strand
CCTCTCTATTCGTCGGCAGCGTCAGATGTGTATAAGAGACAGGTATTACGCGATGGGCGACAACTCATTCAACAGTTTTGACAGTCGTTACTGGGGGCCAGTTCCAGAACGCAACCTGCTCGGACCCGCGACGGTGGTGTACTGGCCATTCACATCGCACCGGCTCGGGTTTATCCGATAACACACAAAGTGGCCGACTGATGGGGTGCCTTGATCTATGATGCAAGGACTGACGTATGCGGTGACGTTGGCTGAATGGCACTCGGATTTTTTGACTCCCGGGTGGCCGGATATTGCGGTTGGAGTCCTCTATGTGGCGGTGTCGCTGCGGGTTCTTTTTTTGCTCGCGTCTTTCGCAGCCGGTTCGCCCGACCGACAGACGTGGTCGCTGATCGCCGGCGTGGTGTTGGTTGTTTCTTGCGGTGTTCTGGCGGGGCTTCCCGATTATGCGACGCGGGTCATGCGCACATGGGTGATGCTCAGCGGATGTTATGACGAACGGTGGCCGTTTCAACTGGGCATCGTGGTTGGCATCTGTGCATGTGCGGTGATTGGCAGTGTTGGACTGCAGGCAGCCGGGCCGGGGGCGCGCTCCTTTCACGGCGTGATCTTTTGGCTATTCCTCTTAGTCGTGTACGTGCTTGTCCGCGCGGTGTCGTTGCATGAGATCGACGCCGTTCTGCAAATGTGCGTTTGGGGAGACCTTAGCGTCAGCCGTTTGACGGAGGGCGCCCTTTTGCTGGCGCTGCTCGGCGCCACGAGAGGCCTGCGCGATGCGGCCCTTTCGGGCGACAACCCTCACCTGTGCTTTGATCGGAAGACATGACACCTCTTGTCCCCATCTCGCTGTTCGGGTGGATACCCTTTGTGCTTTGGCTGTTTCGCAAATACGAGCCGCGAAAGGCCAGCTTGATAGGGTTTGTTTTGGCATGGTGTTTCCTTCCGAACTACAGCTATAAAATTCCAGCCATTCCCGCCCTCGACAAGCTGAACGCGGCCTGCTACGGCATTTTGTTGGGATGCTACCTGTACGACAAGAAATCCTTCAAAAATCTGAAATGCTATTGGGTTGACCTGCCGATGATCGCGTTGTGCAGTGTCTCCTTTTTTTCATCGGTGACGAACGGACTGGGCGCTTATGACGGGTTATCCGAAACACTCTCGACTACGGCACGCTATGGGTTCCCCTATTTGGTGGGGCGGATCTACTTCACGCGCTTTCCGGCGCTGAGGGATCTCGCAGAGGCCGTTTTTTTCGCGGGTCTTCTGTACGCTCCATTCTGCCTGTACGAGTCCAAAATGAGCCCTCAACTGCATCAATTTGTTTACGGGTTCCGCACGTTCGGCTTCACGCAAGTGGTTCGTTTGGGGGGGTTCCGCCCGGTCGTGTTCATGGAGCATGGGCTCATGACCGGGATGTGGATGAGTTCGGCTCTGCTGTGCGGACTCTGGCTGATCCTGTTCAAATGCATCCGACCCACGCTCCTCGGTTATCCGATCAAAGCCTGGTTGGGTTTGCAGACTGTCGCCACGCTGTTCTGCCGGTCATCGGGCGCATTGATTTTGTTCGTCATCGGCAGCGGAATTCTGTTCGCCGCCACGCGGCTGCGCCTGAAAGTCATGTTGCTTATCTTGCTCATCGTTCCGCTTCTTTATGTGGGAACCCGTGCAACCGGCGCATGGGACGGAAAGAATGTGGTTGCGAAGTTCGCGCAAATATCCGAAGAGCGCGCACAGTCGCTCGACTTCCGTTTTGTGAACGAGAATATTCTAGTGGAGAAAGCCCTCATGCGTCCGATTGTCGGCTGGGGCGGTTGGGGGCGTTCGCGCGTATACGACGAGGAGGGCAAGGATGTGTCGGTGACTGACGGTTTGTGGATCATCCTTTTCGGCACCAAAGGATTTGTCGGCTTAGGCGGCTTCTTGGGCGCGATGCTGCTGCCGGGGGTTCTTTTTCTGTGGCGAACAAGGAACAAGCCGTGGACATTGCCCCACCTCGCGCCGGTGGCGCTGCTGTGCACGCTGGTCGGGTTATCAACGATTGATAACCTGTTGAATGCGATGTATAATCCATTATTTCTGATCATTGCTGGCGGGGTTGGCGGGTGCATGGCCGAATATCGCTCAGCCGTGTCGGAAGTGGAGTGTGGCGGTGCGTTGTCTGAAGGTGAGCCGACTCCGGCGCAACCTGTTTTGCGTGTGTTTTGAATGTGCAGTGGCTTGCAATCGGAAGGCTGTTCACAATGAGAATCGGCTATTTGGTGAGTGAGTTTCCTGCGGTGTCGCACGCGTTCATCAGCCGCGAGATTGAAGCCTTGCGCGCTCACGGTTTTGAGATTGTGGCGGCGTCGATTCGCCGTCCCGGAAACCCGGAGGCGCTCGCGCCCCATGACCGGCAGGAGATGGAGCAGACGGCCTATCTGAAACCCGGGCTGGCGGTGAATGGGCCTGCCGCCTTGGCGCGGCTTGCGTTCCAGAGGCCGGCGGGTGTGGTGCGAATGGTCCGTGCTGCGCTGCGGCTCAACCGGAAGGGGCCGCGAAATCTCGGAAAAGTCGCGGCCTACCTGCTCGAGGCCGCCCGCTTGGCCGCATGGGCGCGGGCGCAGCGCGTGACCCACGTGCATGTCCATTTCGGAAATCCCGCGGCCTTCGTCGCGCTTTTGGCTGCTGAAGCCGGCGTGTTGACCTACAGCCTCAGCATCCACGGGCCAGACGATTTCTACGAACTTTCGGAGAATGTTCTGGATGCGAAATGCCGGGGTGCGGTGTTCGTGCGGGCCATCAGCCATTTCTGCCGGAGCCAGATTCTGCGGCTGTTGCCGTTGGCGGAATGGGGCAAGGTGTCGATTGTCCATTGCGGGATTTCGGCGCAGGAGTTTGCGCCTGAGCCTGCGGCGGAAGCGCCGGACGGCGCGTTTCGTCTGCTTTGCACCGGGCGGCTTTGCGTGAACAAAGCGCAGGCTGTTCTCATCGACGCCGTGTGCGCCTTGCGCGTGCAAGGCATCCCCGCGGTCTTGTGTCTGGTGGGTGACGGGCCGGAGCGCGCGGCGCTGGAGCGGCAGGCGCGCGAAGCGAAAGCTGCGGGGGCTGTGACATTCGTGGGAGCCGTGGGCCGCGACCAGGTGCGCGCGTATATCCGCACCTGCGACGCGTTTGTCCTGCCCAGCTTTGCCGAAGGCGTGCCGGTGGCTTTGATGGAGGCGATGGCCATGGAGCGTCCGGTGGTCTCGACCCGTATTGCCGGCATTCCGGAGCTGATCGAGCATGGCGTGTCAGGCCTGTTGGTCGCACCGGGCGATAGCGAGGGCCTCGCGGACGCGTTGGCGCAGTTGTATCGCGACCCGGCGTTGCGCGGCGCGCTGGCGCGGGCTGGCCGCTCGGCCGTCGTCGCGGAGTTTGACCTGACCCGGTCGGGCGCGCAAATGGCAGCGCTCTTCAGCAGGCTGGCCGATGGGCAATGAAAGGACATTTGCGATGAACGCAGAGAATGCTGCCTCAGAAATTTCGGCGGTGACCGCGGATTGGTCGCGCGAGCGGTGCGGCCTGTTCGCGTGGCAGCCGGGGCGGCAACTGTTGCGCTCGATCCGGTGGTATCAGGCGGTCTGTAAAAAGCCGCGCGTGGTGCGGATCTTCGGCAAGCCGGTCGCGATTCTTCTGCATCGCTTCTGGAGCGTGGTGTCGGGTGCCGACATTCCGCTCAACTCGCAAATCGGCGGCGGTCTGCTTTTGCCCCATCCGAACGGCGTGGTGATTCATCCCCAGGCGACGATCGGCCCTAACTGTCTGTTCTTTCAGCAGGTGACGATCGGTGCGGATCAGCGGGGCGCGATACCGGTGATCGGCGGTCACGTGGACATCGGTGCGGGCGCGAAGATCATCGGCGGATCGCGCCTTGGCGATCATGCGTGCATCGGTGCCAACGCGGTTGTTTTGTGTGACGTGCCCAGCGGATGTGTGGCCGTGGGCGTGCCTGCGCGCGTGATTCCCGGGAAAGGCGGCTGCGGATGAAAGTGACGGTTCTGTTTCCGAATGTGGCAACGGGCGGACAGGTGAGCCATGTGTGCTTCTCAATCTACGGCAACTTCCCGGAGCGTTCGGAAGCGCACATTCATTGCCACTCGCTGGAAAAAGGCTTTCGTTCGCCGGTGGCGTGTCCGGCCGTGCCGCCCGCGCTGAACCGGATCGCTTGGCGGCTTGAAAAGGTGCACCCGTTTGTCCACGCCCGTACGGTGGGACGCTTTCTGCGTGACGCGGGCGCGCGAAAAGGGGCGGCCATCCTGTGGCCCGGAGCGGTGGTCGAGGCCGCAAAGGCGTTGCGCGCGCAGGGCTGCGAAATCGTCATGGAGATGATCAACTGCCACCAGGCCACGGCGCGGAGGATTTTGATCGACGCTTACACGCGCGCGGGCATGGCTGTTGAACACGGCATTGCCGAGCAGTCTGTCGCGCGCGAGGCTGAGGTTTACGCGATTGCTGATGCGATCTTTTCGCCGAGTCCGATGACGCGGCTCTCCCTGCTCGAGAACGGTGTTCCGGAAGAGAAGATACTCGACACGGCGTTCGGCTGGTCTCCGGAGCACAACCGCGTGCTGGTTGCGGGCGCTCCCAAGGCTGACGCGTTCACGGCGATTTTCGCCGGCACGGTTTGTGTGCGCAAAGGCGCGCACCTCTTGGCTTCGGCCTGGAGGGATGCCGGAATACGGGATGGGCGGCTGCAGTTTGCGGGCGCCATAACGGGTGATTTCGCCGAAGGACGTGCATCGCTGTTGACCGGCGACGGGATTTCCTGTCTGGGCCACCGCACCGACCTCCCGAACCTGCTGGCAGCGTCTCATGTGTTTGCCTTCCCGACGCTGGAAGAGGGGGGGCCGATTGTCACGTACGAGGCGGCTGCGGCGGGGTTGGCGATTCTCACGACGCCGATGGGTGCGGGCGCGGTGATCCGCAACGGGATCGACGGCATTGTGCTGGATCCGTTCGATCACGACGGGTGGGTTCAGGCGCTGAGAATGCTAGCTAGCGACGCGTCGCTGCGCTCTCGTTTGGGCGAGGCTGCCCGCCGACGCGCTCAGGATTTTACGTTCGAAAAGACGGCACTCCAGCGGTGCAAGGCGCTTGAGCAACGCTTCGGCGCTTGATATCATACGCTTAAATCGCTGGTAATGTCCGCGCGCGTTCGTATAGACGCATGAGGCAGAGGGGTAGAGGGATGGATCGTGTGTGTCAGCATTGAGTCGGTGTATGTGAGAGGATCGTCATGAAAATCGGCAAAAAAGTAATATCCGCTGCGATGTCCGGCATCGTCGTCATGTTTGTGCTTGGCATCGTGGCTGTCTATTCGATCGGGGCGATCAACAAAAAGCTCAAAAGCATACACGGAAATTCCAACGACATGGAGAACGTGGGAGACCTGCAGTCCCAACTCGGCAAGGCGATCATGCCGGTCAACGACTATATCATCACAGCCGACCCGAAGTACAAGGACGAGTTTCAGAAGGAGTCCCATTCGTTCACGGAGTTGCTTATCACGATCAAGTCGGACTCGGATCAGGTGGCGGAAGGCAAACTGATACTCAAGGAGATCGAAGCGAATTTCGAGCAAGTGCGAGCGTTGGCCGGGAAGATTTTCGCCATGGACATTAAGGCCGGCAACCCTGAGGCCGCCAAGCTGATGGAGGAGATGGATTACAAGCACGCCTATCCTGCCGCGCAGCTTGCCGAAAAGCTTCATGAGCTGTCAAGGGCTCAGATCGACAAGGAGATGGCCGAGTCGCAAGCTCTCTACGACAGGTTGTACGCGGTCGTAATCTTCTGCCTGCTGGGCGGAGTGGCGCTCGCGTTCGCGGCCGGGTTCCTGATTTCCAGAAATATCTCCTCTGCTGTGAACAGGCTGGTCGGGACCGTGCAAACGGTGGCGAGCGGTGATTTAGAGGTTTCGGTCGACACGTCTGGAACGGACGAACTTGGGATTCTTGCGGACGCGTTCAAGCGGATGGTGGACACGTTCAAGGGCGTGGTGAAACAGGCCAATTCGATTGCGACCGGCGACTACACACTCGATGTGTCGCCGCGCTCGGACAAAGATGAGCTGGCCGTCTCACTGTCTCGCATGAACCGCTCGCTCCGGGAGACGACGGCGCAGAACGAGCGCCAGAACTGGCTGAAGACGGGACAGGCCCGGCTCAACGACAGCATCCGCGGCGATTTGGACATCGACGCGATCTGCCGCGTCGTGTTGGACTTTCTCGCCAGCTATCTCGACATCAAAGTCGGCGGGCTCTTCGTGCTCGAGGGCGATGTTCTCAGGCTTGCGGGAAGTTATGGGTACAAGAAACGCAAGAACCTTTCGGGCGAATTCAAGATCGGGGAAAGCCTGGTGGGGCAGGCTGCGCTTGAGCGGAGACGGATACTTCTCACCAATGTCCCGGACGACTACGTGCATGTGAGTTCCGGGCTCGGCGAGTGCGTCCCTAAGAACATCGTCGACTTGCCTTTGATGGCCGGAAGCCAGCTCATGGGTGTGCTCGAGCTTGCGACTGTCAGAGAACTGGACAGTAAAGCCGAGGAGTTTCTTGACCTTGTCGCGGAAAGCATCGGCATTGTGATCGCTTCCGCGAAGGCGAGGATAAAGATGAGGGAGCTTCTTGAACAGACCCAGCAGCAGGCTGAGGAGCTTCAGGCGCAGCAGGAGGAACTGAAGGTCGCCAACGAGGAGATGCAGGCCCAGCAGGAGGAGCTGAAGGTCGCCAACGAGGAACTGTCGGAGCAGACGCAGGCGCTGAAAGCCTCGGAGTCTCAGCTTCAGGCGCAGCAGGAGGAGCTGCGCGTCACCAATGAGGAACTTGAGGAACGCACGAAGTCCCTTGAGGAGCAACGCAACTCGATCGGGAAGAAAAACGAGGAACTCAACCGGGCCCGCGTCGAGATCGAACGGAAAGCTACGGATCTTGAGCTGGCGAGCAAGTACAAGTCCGAGTTCTTGGCGAATATGTCGCACGAACTGCGGACGCCGCTCAACAGCATTCTTATTCTGTCGCAGTTGCTGGGCGAGAACAAGGAGATGAATCTGACGACGAAGCAGCAGGAGTTCGCGCGAACCATCCACTCCTCCGGCTCGGACCTCCTCGAGCTGATCAACGAGATCCTCGACTTGTCGAAAGTGGAGTCCGGCAAAATGGAGCTTCGGATCGAGGAGACGAGTCTGCGCGAGCTGCGGAACGATATCGTCAAACTCTTCGAGCCGCTGGCCAAGGAAAAGAAGCTGGAGTTCAAGGTCGACATCGGCGCGGAGTTGCCGACAACGCTACAGACGGACCCGCAGCGCCTTAAGCAGGTCTTGAAGAACCTGCTTTCAAACGCCTTCAAATTCACTGAGAAGGGCTATGTCAGGCTTGTGATCGGGCGCCCGTCGGGCGATGCGGACTTGTCCGCAAGCGGACTGAAGTTGCCCGACACGGTGGCCTTTTCGATCATGGACAGCGGGATCGGCATTCCTGTGGATAAGCAAAGGATCATTTTCGAGGCTTTCCTGCAAGTGGACGGCACGGCGAGCCGGAAATACGCAGGCACGGGCCTTGGGCTGACCATTTCGAGGGAAATGAGCAAGCTGCTTGGCGGAGAACTGAAGCTTTCCAGCGAACTTGGCAAGGGCTCTGTTTTCACCGTGTATGTCCCCGAAATCCTCGCGAACAGGACGCTCCAGCAGAACGCGGCCGACTTGCGGGCGGTGATCGAGGAGAAAGCCGAAGAAGTGAAGAGCATCTTGAAGAAAGCTCATGATGGCAGGGCCGGTCTCTATGCCGTGGCCACGGCTCCCGAAGCGAAGGAGGGGGGGGCGGCGGCAAGCTTGACGGCCTGTGACGCTCAGGCCAATGACGAGAAACTGCTGCTGATCGTTGAGGATGACCCCAGCTTCGCAAAAATCCTTTCGGGGGTTGCCGAGGAAAAAGGCTTCTCGTGCGTCGTCAAGATCAGCGGCGAGGAGGCGCTTGCCTTCATCAAAAAGCGCAAGCCCAAAGCGATCATTCTCGACTTGCAGCTTCCCGGCATCGACGGCTGGGCCGTGCTCGAGAATCTGAAGGCGTCCGCCGAGACGCGGCATATCCCCGTGCACATCATGTCGGTTTCCGAAAACTCGCACGAGGCCCTGAAAAGAGGTTCGATCGGCTTTCTCACAAAGCCCGTCAGCAACGAAGGCATTAACGAGGCTCTGGACAAAATCGAATCCGTCATCAGCAAGTCCGTCGGGAAACTGCTGCTTGTCGAGGACGATACCAACCAACGGACCAGCGTCATGGAGTTGATCGCTTCCGGCGACGTAGAGATTACGGCTGTGGCGACGGGCGGTGAGGCACTGAAGGCTCTGAAGG
>CAYSXF010000029.1:0-4792 GCA_964434815.1 uncultured Lentisphaeraceae bacterium | reverse complement strand
TTGATGCAGAGGCTAGCGGTGAGCTTACGAAGGAGGATATTCAGCAACTAATAGATCAACGCGCACAAGAGCAACTCCAACCGCTCAAAGAGCAAGTAGAGCAGTGGGAGATTCAACGCGCAGCCGACATGATAGAGACTGGGATTAGAGACGATTGGTCACGGCTGGAAGCGGAGCACAAAGTACAGCTTTCAGAAAATGAGAAGGCTATGATTCTCGATCTCGGACTCGAGGACATGAATGGCTTCGATCTGCTGAGCCTGATCAGCAGGGACGAGCGGCTGCGCGCGATGCCGGTTATCATCTATACGGGTAAGGATCTTTCGGACGAGGAGGAGGCGGAACTGCGCAAGTATGCGGAGACGATCATCGTCAAGGGCGTCCGCTCTCCAGAGCGGCTTCTTGACGAGACCAGCCTTTTCCTGCACCGGGTTGAGAAAGACATGCCGGCCGACAAGCAGAAGATGCTTCGCATGACTCGTGACAAAGATGCCGTCTTCAAAAGTAAGACCATCCTGATCGTGGACGACGACATGCGGAACGTTTTCGCCCTGTCGAGTGTCCTCGAGTATGCCGGACTGAACGTGGTCATCGGCAAGAACGGAGTAGAAGGCATCAACAAGCTCGAGGACAATCCGCAGATCAGCCTTGTCCTGATGGACATTATGATGCCTGAAATGGACGGCTACGAGGCGATGCGAGAGATTCGCAAACGCGGTAAGTACAACAAGCTGCCGATCATCGCGCTGACCGCCAAAGCCATGAAAGGCGACCGCGCCAAATGCATTGAGGCTGGGGCCAACGACTATCTGTCCAAGCCCATCGACACCGACAAACTGCTCTCCTTGCTGAGGGTGTGGCTTTACCAATGAACAACGAGGACATCGAGATCAAATGCCTGCTGGAGGCCCTTTTCGATAAGTCGGGGCATGACTTCAGGCATTATTCTCAGGCGCACCTCAAGCGCCGCTTGAAACACTTGCAGTCGGTCTGCGACGTCCAAGATATTTCACAGATGATCCATCGGCTGCTTTATGACGAGTGCTTTCTTGAGACCCTTCTGCACCAGCTCTCGATTAATGTGACAGAAATGTTTAGGGATCCCAGCTTCTACGCGGCGGTCAGGGAAAAGGCCGTCCCGATTTTGGCGACTTGGCCGCATGTTAAAATATGGCATGCGGGCTGTGCCAGCGGCGAAGAGGTCTATTCCATGGCCATCCTCTTGCAGGAGGAAGACCTCTACAGGAAATGCAAGCTTTATGGGACCGACTTCAGCCCGCGCGTCTTGGATGAGGCACGCAAAGGCGTCTATCCAGTCGAGCGCATCAAGGCCTACACGGAGAACTACCTGAAGGCCGGTGGGAAGGAAGCTTTTTCGGATTACTACAACGCGAATTACGACTACGTGATGATGGAGAAGTTTCTTAAAAAGAACATCATCTTCGCGGAGCACAACCTTGCGGTTGACACGGTCTTCAGCGAAGTCAACATGGTCGTCTGCCGCAACGTGATGATCTATTTCAACCGGACGCTGCAAAACCGGGTTCTGAAGCTGTTCTGGGAAAGCCTCTGTCCCGGCGGGATACTGTGCCTTGGCAATAAGGAAGCTATCGCGCCTGAATGCCGGGATCTTTTCGAGGTCATCGATGAAAAGGAACGGATCTACAGGAGAAAATACGGGTGAAGCGTGAGTTCAGAGCCATCGTGATCGGAGCTTCGGCTGGAGGGTTCGGCGCTCTGAAAACGATTTTCGGACTGCTCCGGGAAGATTTGCCGGTGCCCATTCTCATCGTTCAGCACATGAGTCCGGGAACCAGCGACTTCATGGCGCGCCACCTGAACTCCGTGTCGAAAATGAATGTCAAGGAGGCGGATGAGAAAGAGAGCCTGATGGCTGGCACGGCTTACATTGCGCCTCCGAATTACCATCTCCTTGTTGAATCCGACAGGACGATATCCCTCTCTGTCGACGAGCGGGTCAACTACTCTCGGCCTTCGATCGACGTTCTTTTCGAGTCCGCGTCGGAGGTTTTCGGGGACGCGCTGATCGGGATTGTTCTGACAGGTGCTAATAGCGATGGCAGCGCCGGATTGAAAAAGATCAAGGAGGCCGGGGGGCTGACCGTTGTCCAAGATCCGTGTTGCGCTGAGGTCCCCGCGATGCCGCAGGCGGCGCTTTCCGCAGTCGGCAAGCCTGATCACGTCCTTGTCCTCGAAAAAATCGCCAACCTGTTGAACAGGATCTGCTGACATGGACGGAAGCCTAAATATATTGGTCGTTGACGACAGGACAGAGAATCTGCTTGCCATGGATGCCTTGCTCGGCGACATGGATGCCTGCATCCATAAGGCGAGAAGCGGGAATGAGGCCCTTTCCCTGATGCTGGACAATACGTATGCGCTGGTCCTGCTTGATGTTCAGATGCCGGAGATGGACGGCTTCGAGATCGCCGAACTGATGCGAGCCAAACGCAACACGCAACAGGTGCCCATCATCTTCGTGACGGCGATCAGCCGGGATCAGAAATATGTTTTCAAGGGGTACGAGCTTGGCGCTGTGGACTACCTCTTTAAGCCGATCGAACCCGCCATTCTCCGAAGCAAGGTGAGGGTGTTCCTCGAGTTCGCAAGGCAGAGGCGGCTGAACGAGGAACAGGCTGAGCACCTGCGAGAAACCAACGCCAGCTTGAACCGGATGAACACCGCGTTCATTCGGGAAATTCAGGAGCGGAAAGAGGTCGAAAAGGCGCTCGAGAATGCTATCCGGCGTTCCGCCGGTCTCGCGGAAGAGGCTAAAATCGCCAATGAGACGAAAAGCATCTTTCTCGCAAACATGAGCCACGAGATCCGGACACCCATGAACGGCATTATCGGTGTCACGGCCCTTCTTCTGGACACGCCTCTTGACAAGTTGCAAAAAGAGTATGCCGAGGCCGTCCTGCTAAGCGGTGAAACCCTGCTGAGGATTCTCAATGACATTCTGGACTTCTCCAAGGTGGAAGCCGGAAAGATGGAGCTTGAGGAGCATGACTTCCATCTTAGAAAATGCCTAGACGATGTTGTTTCCATGATTGCGGCGCGGGCGTTCAACAGAAATATCGAAATCGCCGGCTTTGTGGAGCCGGGGATACGCGATACGATCTATGCGGACTCGACAAGAATAAGGCAAGTTCTCGTCAACTTTGCCGGCAATGCGGTCAAGTTCACGGAAGAGGGCCACATTCTCGTTTCGGTTTCACTCGAGGCACGTACAGGGGATGGGAGAAGCCTAATCAAGTTTTCGGTCAACGATACGGGCATCGGAATCCCAGAGGATAAGATGCACCTGCTCTTCAATGCGTTCAGTCAGGTGGACCCCTCGATCACGCGGAAGAGCGGGGGTACCGGATTGGGGCTGGCGATCTCAAAAAAACTGGTCGAATTGATGGGAGGTGAAATCGGGTTCGAGAGCGAATGTGGCAAGGGCTCGTGTTTCTGGTTCACCGCGCCCGTCATTGAGCGGGGAAATGAAGCGCCGTATCAGGGACAAGCCGAAGAAGCGGGAGCATGCAGGATCATCGCTGCGGACAACAGCGAAATAGGCAGAATGGTTCTCCGCAACCATCTCGAATTTTTATCCTGTAGGCATACCGTTGTGGCAACGGCGCGCGAGCTTTGGCAGCACCTCATCGAAGCTGCGAAAAACAACGATCCGTACAAAGTCGCATTGATCGACATGCAGTTGCCAGACACGGGCGGCGCCCGAATCGCGACTGATATTAAGGCTGAGCCTGACTTAGCTGACCTTCAACTCATCATGCTCGCACCCATCGGGCGGCAGGATTATTTCTCCCGCTTTGGTGAAATCGGTTTTGATGCCTACCTGAGCAAACCGCTCAAGTATTCACAGCTTTCTACGTGTCTGTCCGATACCCTCCAACGGAAGGAAACGGTCACCCTGTCGCGCTGCGAACCTGGTGGCAGCGGTGAAAAGTCTGTCGAGCGCCCACTCATTCTTGTCGCTGAAGACAACCTGGTCAATCAGATGCTCATGCAAGGGATACTCAGAAAACTCGGCTACAAGGCGGACATCGTGCAGAACGGGAAAGAGGCGGTTGAACGGCTCAGGGACGACAAATACGGCTTGGTGCTGATGGACGTGCAAATGCCGGTCATGAGCGGTTTCGAGGCTACGGCGATCATAAGGGATGCTGACTCGGACGTGTTCAACCACAGGATGCCGATCATTGCCATGACGGCCCACGCCCTCAAAGGCGATATGGAAGAATGCCTTGCCGCTGGGATGGACGACTATCTCTCCAAACCGATCGAAATCGGAAAATTCAAGGAGCTGCTTGAAAAGTGGACGAGATCTCTGTCTCAAAATAAGGACGATGGCGTCGCGCCAAAAGTTCAGCCGTAGCCGTGTCGCCTGCCTGATCGATCACAAAGAACGCCACATTCTGACTGCCCCGTCGGAAGAGATCGCTCGAGTCGGAGAGTGAATGGCTGATGTGCTGAGGGCAAGGCGCTTCAGCTCTTTGCAGGCGCCCCAGCAAATCGGCCAAACGGGCAGCTTGGTCCCACTCGCGCCCCTCACTAAAGAATAGCAGGCGGCACGTTCTTCCTGCCAGTCGCACCTGCAAGCGGATACGTGTGCCGAAGGGTACGCGGTCATGTTCAAGCACGCCGGCGAGATAGCTCTGAACCAACAGGCATGCGGCCTCCGACGGCGTGTTCGGCCAACCTGACCTTCTTATACCACCGGCTGATTTTATTTAGCCTAAACTAATTTACTTTGGGTCACCCTTAT